>JALTNJ010000109.1 GCA_027000765.1 Nitrososphaeria archaeon
TCATCTTCATTCCCAAAGCAATTCCGTTGGCTATTGAAAGACCTTGGCCTAATGATCCCGTAGAGACTTTTATTAGTGGATTGCCCTTTACAGCGTGTGTCTGGAACGCTGATCCCGGTTGAGAGAAGCTGTCTATATCCCTTGACTTAATCAATCCAAATCCTTTTAAAACGGCGTATAATGCTGGTGTTGCATGTCCCTTACTCAATATAAGATTAGTCTTCTCTAGCTTCCTATTTGTTAGCTTTCTATGATATAATATAGCTAGGATGATGTCTATACAAGTCATTGATGAATGAAGGTGGAAGCCACCAAGTTTACTTAGGATACTCCTCAGTTCATTCTTAACCTCCATGGATGCTTGGTTCAAGTCATCTGTATGTTGTAGATAGGCTTCATCTCCATCGTACTCTATCCAACTGAGAACCTTTTTGCCCAGTGGTGAGACTCTTACATATCTCTTTCCATTAAGTCTGTAGAACTCAATTAAATTGTATTTAGTCAATGTGGAAGCGTTGAATTTCAAAGTGGAAAGTGGAATTTCATGTACCTTGGATATGCTGTTAAGAAGTCTGGATAGTGTTGTGTTGCCCGCTGTGAGGAGTGTTTTCAGGATAATGATCTGTTTCTCATTTATACTCTTAAGAAGAATATCTCGGAGGAATCTCCTTTCTTCCTCCACTATAGATATTGGCGTGCCATCGCCTCAAACCTCCTGCATATAAGTTGTTAACCTAACATATAAAGGAGCCTAATTATATAAACTTTTTGGTCAACTCCTCTTGACCATGTAAGGTTTAACGTCTATATCGTTTTACTATTTTCATTTATATACTCCATAATCCTCTCCATAGCAATCTTTATATCCTCTTCCTTTGCGGATGCTGAGAACCTTATGAAATTGTTATAACCACCGAATGAAGCACCAGGGGCCACTGCAACCCCTTTCTTATCCAGTAATTCAAGAGCAAATTTATTGACATCCCCTACCTCGTCGGGAACCATCGAGAAAATGTAGAATGTTGCATCGGGATAATGGAATTTGAAGCCCATCTTGCTGAGTGCATTAGCCATTATCTCGACTCTCCGTCTATATATCTCCCTATTCCTCTCAACTATCTCCATTTTACTCAATGCCTTTATCCCCGCATACTGTATAAACACTGGGACATTGGTGTATACATGCTGTATTCCCTTTTTAAGCTTCTCAAGGATATCTTCTTCAGATACTACCCATCCCAATCTAAACCCCGTCATGGCATGGGATTTAGATAGGCTATATAACGCTACAGCCTTCTTATACTCATACTTTAAAGTACTCGGATAGTCCTTAGGACCTTTAAAAATAGTGTCGAAATATACTTCATCCCCTATCAAAAAAGCATTTTTATCGATTACTATATCGACGATTTCATCTATTATCTTTCTAGGTAAGACTTTTCCAGTTGGGTTTGACGGGTTAAGTAGGAGAAACGCCTTAAAATCCATTTTCCTAATATTATCAAGATCCTCTGGTGTCGGCATCCAAGTGTTATTGAAGTATGTCTTTATAGGTATATAATTTATCTCCATCTGTGTTATCAAGGTCCTATAGGCTCCCCATGTGGGCTCAAGGAGCACTATGTTCTCTCCAGGTTTGATTAAATATTTTAGAACGAGATATAGCCCGGTTTTTGAGCCTATTGTTACGAGGATATCCTCAGGATCCCTCTCCACTCCTAACCGATTATTTAAGTAAGTTGTTATCGTCTTCCTTAGCTCAAGTATCCCTCTAGGGCTACTATAGTGTGTATATCCCTCTCTTGCCTTCCTACACATTTCATCAATTACTTCTGGATCCACCTCTATATCTGGATCCCCAACTTCTAAGTGATATATCTTGTCACCCTTTTCTTCAGCCTCTAGTGCCTTATTGAATATCTGATAGTGAGTAATCGCCTTTTCCTCAATTGTCATAAAAAATCTAGAAGCGATCTACAACTTTATATATGTATTTACTTGGGGCAACCCGCCTAAAGTTACAGCAGTCATGCCTGAACCTCAACAACCCCTAAATATTAAGGGTATTAAATTATTTATATTAATATAACAATGTTTTATCTGGTGTCTATAATGCATGGTCATGATCCGATTGAGATATTGATGCACGAACACAGAGTTATTGAAAAAATGATAGACGTCTTGATTAGTGTAACTCGTAGAATCGAGAAAGGGGAGTCGGTTGATGTAGGAGATCTCCGGTCGATAACTGATTTTATATCTACATTTGCTGATAAATGTCACCATGGTAAGGAGGAGGGTCTGCTCTTCCCGGCCATGAAGGATAGAGGAATTCCTGAAGAGGGTGGCCCAATTGGAGTGATGCTGGTTGAACATGAGGAGGGCCGGGCTGCTGTGAGGGGGATGCGTGAAGCAATTGAATTGATGGATAAGGGAGATCCAGCTGGGTCAAAGCTCTTTATTAGAAATGCATGGAGATATGTTAATCTATTGATAGACCATATACAAAAGGAAGATAATATCCTATATGTAATGGCGAGAGATGTCTTGAGTCATGAGGATATGGAGAAGCTCCTAGTTCAGTTTGAGCGCGTTGAGAAAGAGGATATTGGAGAGGGGGTTCACGAGAAATATATAGAATTAGTTGAGAACCTATGGAAAAAGTATGTGTCTGGCTAGGGCTGGCGACTAGGTCACTTCCCTAAAATTTTCTTTAAAGCCTCTGTAAGTGCCTCGGCCAACTTGTTCCTTAACTCTCTATTCTGCCTTATATAGTATGAGATCTCTATCTGAACAGCTTCCCTCTCTGGTGGATTACAGAACGTCGTTATAACTGTTCCTCCTTTAGCTCCTTTAAACTTTTTATCTATATCCACCGAGAATCCCCTGGCCTCTATCTCCTCCCTAAGTATCTCCAACGTCTCCTTAGATGCACATCTCCCATCTGCAGATCCAAGCTCTATCCTAGGCTCGCTCCCTCTCATGCCATGAAGATCAATGACTATCTGTATCTTCTTCTTAGTTAGAATCTCGCGTATCCTTTTCCTAAAGGGATGTTCATCAGCCTCAGACCTATTCAAATCTACCTTCGCCCGTGAAATCCCCCCTATCAATAGGTGTGCATCTAAGGTAGTTGCTAATTTATAGGCAATGTATGACACATAATCCTCTCCCCCGGGGCCTTTTGCATGTGGCACTGTTATCAATATAGGGTTTTTTCCTATTCTTTCCATAAACTCCTTCGGTTCTCCAAAGAGCTTCTGACTAATATATTTGAATCCTTCACCGATGGGATGGGCAAGGTCTATATATGGATTTCTCAGTATAACGATGAATAGTATTGTTGATAGTAACATGCTGAAGGTACCTATATCAACGAATGTAGCGCTTAGAATATCAAGAACCCTAGTTATCGATACCGTTATACCAAATATTCCATAGTCTATTACATATCCAATAAACCATATAGAGAAGAACACTAGCCCTATAGCCTCGATAAAGTTTCTGAAAAGGGTGTATACATATGTTGAGGTTGCAACTCTAACCGCTACAGGAATATTCCTCTTCATATCGCCTAAAAACATCTCCAATACAGTAGGGTTTACCCTTATAAAGTAGCCGTTTTTACCTCCACAAGAATATAAGACGATCTTCTTTCCCATCTTTTTTAATTTTAATTCAACTTTATCCCCGACTTTTATTCCTGTCTTCTCCATTAATTGTTTGGGTAACATACATGCATAGATGTCCTCCTCAATACACTTATCGAGCTCTTCTTCCACGCCATAACCCCGTATAATACCATATTCTATGCGTCTTCCCCCTAGGAGGATAGTTATCTCTAGAATTAAAATTAGAAAAACTATTATCAATGAGATGTTTAGACCGAGCATTCGCCTCACCTCATACTTTATATCGTCCCTTCAATGTGTGTAAGCCGCTTTCCTCCTTCATACAAAAACACTTTTACTTTTAATCTAAGAATAATATTCATATAGTTATTTTAATGAATGAGGACGGTGGATGCCAATGGATAGTGATGAGAAGCTGTATGACGTCAATGAGTTCTGGAAGTTCGATATGCGTGTGGGAGAAGTCAAGGCTGCTGAAAGGATACCTAGGACACATAAACTTATCAAGCTCACCGTCGACTTCGGAGATCATTCAAGGACCATAATTGCAGGGATAGGCGATCAATATACACCAGAGGACCTTATGGGGAAGAAGATGATATTTGTCGTAAATTTAAAACCTAAAAAACTCTCTGGAGTGATAAGTGAAGGTATGATGGTAGTCGCCGAGGAGGAAGATGGAAAGGTTCACCTAATAACCTTATCAAATGATGTTCCTAATGGGACAAAAGTCTGGTGATTTAGCTCCAACCATATAACCTACTCTAACTTGTTACACTACAAGCGAAAGAGGTTTTGAACTCTAATGCCTGACTTATAATTTTCAAGGTAAAATTTAACTATACCTCGTTTAGCATCCTTATCGTTAAATCTGTTTATATCATATTGATCACGGATAGATATAATATAACTGGGGCCTAATTGGAATAACTGTCAATGGGAAGGCCTTCTTAAAAGAAGAAAAAAGGAAAGGAGTGTTCAAAAATTATATCCGCGCTGAGAATATAATCGGCCCTATCATTATAACTTGGCCGGTGTTCAAGTCTACTATTATTTTAGCCGGATACCAGACTGTTCTACCGAGAACATCTATTCCAATCAACACCTCGTATACGCTTATGCCTCCATAGCTATACTGAGATACGACGGTCAATGGATGTGTCATCACTCTATTATTAGATGGGTTTAGTACATCGAGATATATGTATATCTTTAGATATCCTGTATTGCCATAAATAACTAGTTTAGCATAACCCATGTTTGTAAAGCCGTTGGTCGATAAGGCATAGTACTCGAGTTCTAAGGTCACGTCTGTGAACCAGCTTGGTAATGTGGTGCCAGCAGAATTGTTCCATACAGCCATAGATGTATCTAAAGACGCTATTGTCGATAGGTAGGGAGCGGTCCTAGTCACGTCGTCGATTATATAATTCAGAGTATATCTAAAGTGTCCATCTGGACCAGTATAGCCGGCCGCCAAGACATTGCTACCATTGTAGATTGTTATCGAAGCGCCAGATATAGGTTGCTTAGAAGATTTCGATATGGTGTATATATCTAATGTCCATGTTATACTGGCGTGTGTCGACTTCAAAGCCGAACCGGATTCGTTAAAGAAGGTCTCGATAAGCCTAACGCTATCTAAATTCGTCAGGCTAATGGAGCCGTTTAAAGCCGAGTTCCTTACAACCACATCCCTAAAAGCATCGCTCCTATCCCAAATATATAGTGTATAATATCCATCTGCTATTGATTTTACCCAGGTATTCGAGAGTGTTATATTATTATACATTGGAACAACGTAGGTCGACCATATGTGTATCGCATTTCTACCGGCATCACCAATATATACATTATTCAAGTCTAGTGATGAACTCTCAGCCATAATATAT
>JALTNJ010000110.1 GCA_027000765.1 Nitrososphaeria archaeon
ATCCTCTTATCAACCACTTTATTATTATAATTTCAGTAACAAAAATTATTTTTAGGTTGATGAATATGTACGAATTTCTATTAAATAATAGTGAAAAGAACATCGTTAGAGAAGCTCTATCGTTTATAATAAACGATGTTTCACCAGATCTCATACGTAGTATGGATAAAGAGGAGATAGTTTTCCCTAAGGAATTTATTAAATTAGCTGGAGAAAAAAACCTTCTGGGCTTACGGTTCCCTAGAGAATATGGGGGTAGGGGTGTTAGCTGGGTCTGTGAAACCGCGGTTATAGAGGAATTTGGAGTACTGGGTTTTACTCTAAATTGTCTTTATAGTATGTCGAGTATTGTAGGTGAACCGCTATATGTCTTTGGCACAAAAGAGCAGAAGGAGAAGTACCTTAAGCCAATGTTAAAAGGAGAGCTATGTGGCTTTGAGGCTATAACTGAGCCAAGTACTGGAAGCGATGTATTTGGAGGGACTCAGACGCGTGCAGAGAAAAAAGGCAATTACTATGTTTTGAATGGGCAAAAACGATTCGTAGTAGGCGGGCTAGGGGCTGACTTTTTTATAACATATGCAGTTACTAATCCAGAGGCATCCAATCCTAAGGACCGGCTTAGCGCATTTATAGTCGAGCGTGATCACGGTGTAAAAGTAGCTGCTGTATATGGGACACTTGGAACTAGGGGAGGTGGAACAGCCAGGATAGTGTTTAAAGATACCAAGGTCCCTGAGGAAAACCTCTTAGGAGAGTTGAATAAGGGATATAGAGTCTTCAATAGAATGATGATCCCAGAGAGAATGACGAGTGCAGCGGGTGCTATCGGGACGGCAGTAGCATCTCTTGAAATTGCGGTTAGATATAGTAGTAAGAGGCGAGCCTTTGGTCAACCTATACGGCGTTTCCAAGGAGTCAGTTTTAAGATAGCAGATATGATAACCAAGATCGACGCTAGTAGGGGATTAGTATATCAAGCTGCAAAAGCAGCCGATGAATTTATCGACAGCAACTATCCTCTAGTACGTCGATTGGTCTCCGAGGCGAAGTCCTTTGCTACTGAAGCTGCTTGGGAAGCAGTTAATAATGCGATACAAATCCTTGGCGGTATTGGATACACCACAGTATATCCGTTAGAAAGATTACTTAGGGACACTCGACTAGGTTTAATTTGGACGGGTACAAACGAGATTATGAGAGTCATAATTCAACATGAAATATACAAAGAGATCCTAGATCCAAATTACTCTAAATATAGAAGAAATATAGAGGCAGATGCCTTGGGTGCAGATATGGCCGAAGAAAAATATTTCTAGGAAGCGTCATCTTCGCTATATATCTTTTTTATTCTATCTCTAATCTCATTCATTTCCTTGATAGTTAGATACTCACTCATCTCATTATACAACGTATTCTCTTTTAATATATGCTGTTTCAATATGTCGATAATGTTTTTCAAAATATCTATGGCTTCGCGAGGATCAGCTTCCCGCTTCTTTTTAAGCTCTCTTATCTTATCAGATATAACGATATGCTCCTTAATTAAGTCTCCTACGAGATTCTGATCCTTCGCATACGGAAATATCGCTTCTTCCTCGGATTTGAAATGTAAAGATAGTTCTTCCTCATATATTCTCAAAAATATATCTAAATGATGCCTGATAACGGACATCTCTTTATTATATATCTCACTCACGTCTCTAAGCATTGTTAATAGATCTGCCTCTAAACCTTGTATAACCGAGAATATTCTGTCATGACTCTTCAGAACTTCCTTCAAAAACTTTCTACTCACCCTCCCACCACCCAACTAACGCAAATTAATTACAAAACCTTTTATCTATCTAATCAAAATAGCATTATATTAAATAATTTAACGTCATAGCAATGTTATATTTTTTGATAGAGGTTAGCTAGATATGGGACGTAAAAGGAAGCTTGTTGTGTGGTCATTACCCATAATTTTAGCATTAATAATCCCAATTTTATATACGCTTGGATTAGTCACGATCTCAACTGTTATGGTAACGATAGATGTAAATGGTGTGGTTTATGGAACTGTCTCTGGTGAAGTCTTAGGAAGTTTAAATGAAATAAGTCTACCGACCCATCCCATCCCTGCTAGTGTAGAAGTATATGTCAATGATACTATGATCCCAGCGATAGTTGTTAATAACACGGTATATGTCCCCGCTCGTGGTAAAAGCACATTTACGATAAAATACATTAGTAATACAACAGCTTCAAATGGTGTTTTTAAGGTCGATATAGTAAGTAAAGATACCATTACATTGATTATAGCTCCTAATGTGGTATTACTAAGCATGCCAGAAAAGATTATCAATACATATTATCTTGATGATAACTTGGCCTTTGTCTTCGAAGGTCCTGTAACGATCGAATATACCGTTAAAGAAGCTCCTCCTACTGATAATGGGGCCGCTCCCTTGATACCAAGTTACCTAAACCTTCGTTTTCTAGTAATTATAGCCGCTTTAGTTATCGGCATAGGATTATTAATCTATTTCTATAGATATCGGAAAAGAAGTAAATTGGAATTTGACGAATATGCTTTGAAAGAATTAGATGATGTTGATATGTCAATTATCAATACTCTCAAGTCCACTACAAGTAAAACGATGTACCAAAGTGATCTACAGCGAGTTTTAAGACTACCTAAAACCACTTTATGGAGACACATTCGTCGCTTGGAAAGACTGGGATATGTAGAAATAGTAAAAGAGAACCGTAGAAATAAGATCGTTCTAAAGAAAGAACACGAGTAGTGAGGCAACATGTTGTTGTTCCTATTTTGTTCCGCTTTTGTTCCACATAGTCCTTAATACACTGAAACTTTTTATTATGAGATGGAGAACGCGAGGTGATACATTATATGAACAAATCAATATTAGGATTAGGTTTAATCGCGATCTTTATAGTTAGCATCGTATTAGTTAATCCAGCATTTACAGTAGCTAGTAGTACACAGTACGATGAAAAAAAGATTTTAATAGAAACTATCGAGGCATACAAGGAGGTTGTGAAGAAGCTCTTGAAATACTCAGATGCAAATGAAACAATTAAGTCAGAGATTAAGCAATATTTAGAGAATATCGATGACTCGTCTCTTGAAGACATGAGTACCACAGAGCTACAAGATACATTAGATACCTTAATCGGATACTTTAATCTATTAAGGGAAGCGATCACAGTCTCTCCAGATGTGACGGTAACCATAGAGACCCAGGAAATTAAGGGAGTTATCGAGTCTGCAATTAAGATGGCTGATTCATTAAATCTCACTGAAGTTAAACTGTTGTTGGAAGAGGCCGGTAACGCTGTTCACAGAGGAGATCTGAAGCTTGCTAAGGAGCTCATCGACAAAGCAGAAGATATCCTAGAGGAGAACAAAGCAAAGGCTGCTTCAAAAGAGACCTTAAAAGCTGCCCTAGAAATACTGGAGGAACTAACTGAGTCCAGCGGAAGTAGCGACGTACTATCCTATATAGAATCAGGCATGGAAAATGTAAATGAGACAATATCCATATTGCTAGACATTAGAGAGACGCTTATCGCTATGAACGTTTCTCAAGATATCCTTGATGCGATCGACTTAGCAATAGCTAACCTCAATAGGACCACATCAATACTCTCTAACGTAGTGTGGAGCATAGAGTCTTCTTCAGACGAACATGACATAGAAGACCTTATCAAGGAGAGTATGGATGACAGCCTATGGGAAGAGCTTTATGAATTATATGGAGAGATAAATGAGACCTACACAAAGATATTATGGTTAGAAAATGTTTCAATATCCACAAATAACACAGAAGCCCTAGAATTACTAAATACTTCTAAGACTTTCTTGGATACAGCTAAGCTACGTTTAGATGAGGCAAAGGCTCAGGCAGAGGCCGGAAACTATACAGCAGCAATGATGTTGATTTACGAAGCAGATTATTATAAGGATCATGCCGAGGACACTCTAGACTATGTAAAGAAGATGCTGGGTGTATCTTCAGAAGACCATGAGGATGAGAATCATGAAGAAGAAACTAAGGATGGTGATAGTAGTGATAAAGATGATCACGAAGATTCCACCGCCCCTTCCTTGATGAAGGAGCTTGAGAAATATGAGAAGGAACTGAACCAGACTAAGGCTAAAATAGAGTACCTAATGAATCAAGCAGTCTCAATGAACTCTACGGAGGCTATCAACCTCCTAAATAACGCCTCCTCTTTAGTGAATGAGGCTTATGAAAAAATCGATCAGGCGAAGCAGGCTATAGGAGACTCTGACTATGATACTGCCAAGTCATTATTAAACTCTATTAGCAGTCTAATTGACAATGCAAAGGAATATGTGGATGCTGCTGAGGATGTTCTAGACTTGAGCTAATCCCCTTCTTTTTATATTTCCTCCCCTTTGACATACCTCCTATAAAATACATGTAGAATTATATTTCCTAATATCAGTGGAAATATAGACGTAAGTGGAATTATCCATGGTTTAAATCCAGCTACTCCCATTGCTACATTAACCATGTAATAATCTAACGCCATTAGAACCATGAATCCAGCTGATAATACTGTATACACTAGTCTCTGAAGGTTCTCTAAAGAAAATGAGAAAGATAGAAGTACTAATGCTGTTAGGACATATGTAGATTCATGAATGAATAACTGATATCGAGTCCCGAATCTCTCTAGGACATGGAACATGTTTACCATAAATCTATCTGGATATATTGCAACTGGCATAACAAGGGATACAAGCAATAGGAAGAATGCTAGGTATTTTCCAGCCAACCAACGTGGATCCTGCTCCTTATCAACTTTATATATGATCAGTATCGATATCAAAAGCGAGACAAGCAGATAAATATAGGAATAATCTGGATTAATTTTCTCCGGAACTGTTGTTATTACTATTCTATTATCTGGTGACCTAGCTTCTGCAAAATAGTTTATAGGAAATAAAGTAGGTAATACCGCTATTCTACCACCAGACTTTATCCATGGAAACCCTGGAATCGCTGCTTTCCAATATAACGCTACATCATAGTTAGAAGGATGTTCAACTTCATGAATTGATATTAATCCAAGATATACTGTGTTAACCTTCACCTTACTAACGAACACCGTATTCCTGACGGTTTTCTTTATAAACTCAATGGCCACGTCGATGTCCTCTTCCTTAACGTCATGATCTAAATTAGGATTAATCTTGAGATAGCACCTGTCGGTATTCAAACGCTTCACGGTATCTACAAGCCCCTCCAAAGGGAAAAACTCATCATGTGTACTATACGTAATTAGAATCGGAACATTTATCCTATCGGCAAAGTAATATGGATCTAGAGCTACATCCAATTCTTCAAGTCTACTTATATCCATATCTGGAGGTATAAGTGCATTAGCAACTCCTCCACTGTATATGGCATATGATAACTCTCCTGCCGCTATCATGG
>JALTNJ010000111.1 GCA_027000765.1 Nitrososphaeria archaeon
ATGAAGCCGTGTGTAAGTAGTGCAAATAATAGGATTGTATATAGTGCATCGTAGAACACGTTATCCATCCTAGCTGCTACAGCCTCCCATTTTTGGGCATCAACGTATCCTGGTCCAACTACGGAGGCGAATAGTTGGAAGTGGAAGAGTATTAATACTGCTATTACCACTCCAAGTAGATATTGGGTTAGTCTAATATACGACTCCTTCATATCACCACACCCACACCAACAATAGTTCATACGCAACGATCAGGAGGAGAATTAGTCCTATGACGATCATGGATATCAGTAGTGTTCTCGGCTTCTGTGTCTTTAGGATCTTTCTATAAGGATAGACCGGTTTCGTAGGCTTCCCCAGTAATAGCCCGAATTCGTTCAGTATTAGTCTCAATCCATTTACACCGTGGAATATTACTCCGGCCATAACGAAGAAGAGCCCTATATCAAATATAGGGTTGAAAATTACGCCATGGGCAGATTCATATGCTTCAACGCCATACATCCTGGAGCTAGTGACGAATATGTGTAGTACAAGGTATAGGACGAGCCCTACTCCAGTTATTCTATGTAGGAGATATAAGTATCTCTCCATGTTAAACCTGAGGTTCTCTAACCAGCCTTTTGTACCCGCCATATTATACTTCGACTTATATTTCTTATCTCTCTTTGCAAACACTCCACTCACCTCCTAATACTTTCTTTCAACAGGCTTCCAGTATAGTATCGTTACTGGACTATACTTTATAATGGGGCCATCTGCTCCTCTGTAGACTAAGGTGTGTTTCAGGAACTTTTTGTCATCTCTCTTTGGAAAGTCAAACCTGTAATGTGCTCCTCTACTCTCCTCCCTAGCTAATGCGCCGACCGCTATTACCTCTGCAGTGTCAAGCATATTCTCTAATTCTAGTGTATATATTAAGTCGGAGTTGTATACCCTCTGCTTATCCTCCACGACGACTTTATTGAATCTCTCCTTCAATTCCCTAATCTTCTTCAGCCCCTTCTTCATGTCCTCACCGTTTCTAAAGACGTGGAAGTTTTCATCCATAGTTATCCTAAGCTCTCTCCTTATCTCATAGGGATCTTCACCGGTCTCTCTCCCAAGTAGTTCATCGAATATCCTTTTCTCCTCCGCCTCAACCATCTCCATAGGCGGCTCTGGGAAGTCGTATTTATCCATTGCATATAATGCCGCGTTCTTACCCGCGATAGCGCCGAATACAAGGCATTCGGCGGTTGAGTTCGTTCCAAGTCTATTAGCTCCATGGAGGCTTATGGAGGTTACTTCTCCAGCGGCCCATAGCCCTACAGCATCCGTTGCACATTCAATGTCCGTTGAAACGCCTCCCATCGGGTAGTGGGCTACCGGCCTAACTGGTAGAGGCTCTTCAATAGGATCTACTCCAGCGAACTTTATCGATACCTCCCTAATTAGGGGTAGCCTGTCCAGAATCTTCTCTCTTCCTAGATGTGTTAGGTCTAGAAGTACATATTGCAGGCCATATGGTCCTTCAAATCCCCTCCCCTCTCTAATCTCTGTCATCATAGATCTGGATACAACATCTCTCGGAGCCAATTCCATGAAGTCAGGGGCATATTTCTCCATGAATCTCTCGCCCTTATTATTCCTCAGGTATCCTCCTTCTCCCCTAGCCGCTTCTGAAATCAATATTCCAGTGGGTATCAACCCCGTCGGGTGGAACTGAACGAACTCCATGTCTTTTAGCGGTAGACCCGCTCTATACGGTATTGCAAATCCATCGCCCGTCGCTGAGAGGCTATATGTTGTGAATCCATACATCCTTAGTCCTCCACCAGCAGCCCATATTGCTGCTTTAGAGACGAATACGTGGAAAGTGCCGTTATACATGTCGATGGCTGTCATACCCTTATACTCTCCATTCTCGATTAGTAGGCTTGTCACGAACCACTCTGGATAGAATGTTATGTTGTCAAACCTCTGTAGGACGCCCCATAGAGTCTGCATTTCAAAGAACCCTGTCTTGTCAGCGGCGAAAGTAGCTCTGGGGAAGGAGTGTCCTCCGAATCTCCTCTGAGCAATCCTCCCATCCTCCCTCCTGCTCCAAGGCATTCCCCAGTGCTCAAGCTGATAAATCTGCTTGGGGCATTCCTTAACAAACCTCACAACAACATCCTGGTCAGCCAAGAAGTCTGATCCCTTGATCGTATCCCATGCATGTAGCCATAGACTATCGCCTTCATTGGGGTAGAGTACAGCTGCAGTTCCTCCTTCTGCACATACTGAATGGGATCTGTTTATCTGTAGCTTAGATATTACTGCAATGTCCAGCTTACCCTTTGAAACTAGAGCGGCTTCGACAGCCGCTCTCAAGCCAGCTAATCCGCTTCCGACTATAATTAGATCGTGTCGTATTATCTCTGTCATGAAAATGTCACCACGTATACTAGGTGGAACCTAATTAATGCTATAAATTAAAAATAGTACATTCATCAATAAATGGTTAATATTAAAAAACTATACATTAGAAACCTATGTCTATTGAACATTAACCATTATTTCATTACATATTCTAATAAGGTTGATAAGTCATCATTTGCCTGGAGAGTAGGTAGATTAATGAATAAAAAATAGGGGGTTAGTGACTAGAGTTTCTTAAGAATATCGTCTAGCCTTGTCTTAGCCTCCTCCTCAATATCTCTATGTATACTTTCACCATGCGTATCCATTGTGACGATAAGTGGTCCAAAGTTCTCCACTTCCAGTATCCATAATGCCTCTGGTGTACCTAGGTCTATCCATTCAACGCCAACTACCTTTTTCACCGCCAATGCCGCTTTTGCACCTAATCCACCTGGGAATATGGCATATACCGCACCGTATTTACCCAATGCCTCCAACGTACCTTCTTTTAACCCTCCCTTCCCAACTATTACACGAGGTCTAAAGTATTTTATGAATGTGGGTTCGATATACTCCATCCTCGTACTCGTAGTGGGTCCAGCTGATATGAATATCCACTCTCCATCGACTTTCTTGACAATAGGTCCACAGTGATAAAGTATATTTCCTTCAAACTCGACAGGAAGTTTCTTTCCTTCTTCATGATACTCCACAGCCCTCTGATGCGCCTCATCCCTGGCTGTTATGACTCTGCCGGAGACAAATAATATATCTCCTACCCTAAGCTTCCTAATCTCTTCCTCTGGGATAGGTGTTTTTAAATGATATTCAGCCATTCACTATCACCTCACAACTTAATATCCTCCAGCTTAACGTTATGGCTTAGGAACTCCACTTCCCCATCCTTCGTAACCCTGATGGTGGCCCTCCTCGCTGCCCAGCACTGTGTAACAATGGCTACCGGTAATGTAGCTGGATGTCTATATGCGTATTCTACATTTACCCCCAGCACCGTAGTGTCTCCACCTAGCCCCATCGGCCCAATACCAAGTGAGTTAAGTTTTTCAAGCAACTCCTCCTCAAGCTGTGCAACCTCAGGCTCCTCATGACGCTTATCCAATGGCCTAAGTAGAGCCATCTTACCAAGTTTTAAAGCTATATCGGCTCCTCCACCGATCCCCACTCCCACTATGATTGGTGGACAGGGTTTTCCACCCGCCTCATACACTGCCCTTATAACGGCTTCCTTGACGCCTTTAATACCTAGCCCTGGGCTGATCATCCGTAGCTGAGAAGTAAATTCACTTCCTCCCCCCTTCGGTAGAAGAGTGAGTATAACATCGTCTCCCTCCCTAATCTCCCAGTTTATCCACGGCATAAACCTACCAGTATTATCTCCACTATTCTTCGCTCTAATAGGGTCTACAGCATTTGGTCTTATAGGGACTTTCACGGTAGCTTCTCTAGCAGCATCCTTAATGATATCCTCCAGTTCCAGTAGGAGTGGGAAGTCTGCACCTACCTCTACATACCATATTAATGTTCCAGTGTCTTGACACATGGGGCGCCCGGATTCCTCAGACATAGTGTAATTGTCTATTATGGATGCGAGGATCTTCTTCGCAACTGGATTACTCTCCTTCTCATAAGCGGTTTTAATAGCGTTTTTAACATCATCAGGTAGTGTTGTTACTGCTAGCTTGGTCTGTCTCACCAATGCATCTACTAGGATGCTTCTAAGGTCTCTTGACAAGTCTGACACCTCTTTATTTCCAAATAATCAAAATTAATTATTATCATCGGCATCACTTAATTCGAATAATTTAAATAGTATAAACTAAACCCTATTCCAGAGAGCCTATTCATATCAACTGGCGTTTAAACCTACTTTCCTCAGGTAATAGTTATTTCCCACAGTAGACGTATTAGATTTTTTGGTGGGTTGTATATGGTGGAGTTAAAAGTAGTTCCTATAGAGATTCCAGAGGGAGTTAATATAGTCGCTGGAGTATCGCACTTCATAAAAACTGTTGAAGATATCTATGAAGCGCTTGCTACCAGTAGTCCACATCTGAAGTTTGGAGTGGCCTTCTGTGAAGCTAGTGGTCCTCGTCTAATTAGATATGATGGTAACGATGAGGAGCTAACTAACTTTGCTGTCGAAGTCGCGAAGAAAGTGGCCGCTGGACACTTCTTTGTAGTGGCTATTCGAGAGGGTTATCCCATTAATATCCTGCCCAAGCTTAGGAAAGTGGATGAAATAGTAAATATCATGGTGGCGACAGCTAATCCAGTCCAGTTTATAGTAGCTGAGACAGGCCAGGGACGTGGAGTACTAGGTGTTGTGGACGGATACTCTCCATTGGGCGTTGAATCAGACGAGGATAAGAAGAAACGTCATGACTTCCTTAGGATGATAGGCTATAAAAGATAAAGCCTTACATAGCTATCTTATTTTTTCACAGGATATCGGATCATATCCTAGGAATCTCGATAATGCCTCTGGCCTTTCACTATGAATGACACATAACTTCCGAGGCTCTATCTCATTCACAACATATTTTAGATCTAGTGGATGTATATGGCCACTACAATGCACCCGGTACGAAGGAATGTTTAGCGACGCCAGCCAATTATAGATTTTCTCTTGGCTTATCATACCCTCTTCATTAAATGGCTCCGAATTACTGAAAATAGCTATGGCTCCCTGAGAGAACTTCGTGGTCATGAGGTTTGATAGATAAGTGTCGAAGTCGTTATAAACATACTTCCCAGGTCCTAACTCGTCAAAGTAGGTTATCAGTTGATATCCTTCATCAGCCCATGTCTCATAATACTTCTTTCTCCATCCAGTGACTCTACTCTCTCCAATATATATCTTAATCAACTCTGGATCGGTGGATATTTTTTTGCTGAGCACCTCATCCTCCTTAGATAGTTTCCATATGAATAGGAAGTGTCTATCTGAGACTACAGCCTCCCTCCCAGAGTC
>JALTNJ010000112.1 GCA_027000765.1 Nitrososphaeria archaeon
ATTCCTCATAGTTCGTGAGTCCATCTCCCTTATATCCATCTCCCACTGGAATATTATCCTCATCCTTATTAGGTGCGGCGCCACCATCATCTTGAGGCGCTGCATCAGCAATATCATTGTTGTTATCATCCCTAGGTATCTTAACCATATTCGAACCTACCTTACAATCCTTATGCACAGTGCTCTCATCATCTCTAGGTGGTATGGATACACAGTGATTCGCTTCAGCTTCTAAATAGCCTATTGCCCCATAGTCCTCACACCTAATTATAGGCTTGGCGTCAACTGATCTCTTCTTCAGAACCGTACCTAGATAATGATGTTGATGCCGGGGATTGTCGTTGGCTACTAGTATCTCTGTAGGACAGTCATTCGACTTTGTTTTATCCAGCTTAAGAATATAATTATCTTTCATCTTCTCCTCGTAGAAGAAGAGGTCTGGATTCCTATTTCCATTTCTAGGATAGTTTAGGCAGACACCCGGTTCTTTAGAGACCTTCTTAAGCCTAAATCTAATAAATTTCTTCCTCCCTGGATATACCCACTTACCCTCCTTACACATGTATATAGTTGCCTTAAGTGATACACTACCAGCTGTAGCCTTTGGAAGCCAGCTCTTAGGGGTCTTCACCAAATCAATCCCCAGTTTCCTAACGATAATCTTCTTCTTGAAGACGATCCAATCATCCTTGAACTGATCGCCTTCATCCTTTATGACGAGTTTGATCTCCACAGGTCCTTCAACATCAGGAGCCTGCCAGACCACTTTACGCCCAGTGCTTCCCCTTGGAAAGTCTCCTGCTGAAGCACTCCACTCGAAAATAAGGTTATCTAATAATTTAAGTGAGGTAGTAGCTGGCTCTATACACCTTTCCCCTGCAGGTATACAGCTGAGAACCAGTTCATCCATATCTGTTCCTGTAGCCTCAAGCCTTACATAGTCTCCATACGCAACCTCATCCGGGATGTATATGATGTCTCCTTGAATAGGCGTCCCCCTCTTCCAAAAATGCTCCGGGACACATTCACACATACCTTCAGGAGGCATAGGATTCCCCATAGGCTCGTCCTTGATAACGGTGATTTTATATAGATAATAGTCGTCTAAATCCCCAGGATCCACAACCTCAAGGTTTGTCTCGCTACCCTGGCCTTCTTCATCCACCTTCCTAGATATCTCCATCTGAATCGTCGCAGTTACGGGATCATGGTCAGGTGGCTTGGTCGGATCATCGTGATACGCAGTTACCAATATAGTAACCTTCTTAACCTCATCCTCGTCAGTGATATCAGGTGGCTGATATATTACCTGCTCCCCTATATCTGTCTTCTTCGGCTTATCATCATTGATCTTGATGAACCCTCCTTCTCCAGATACCAGCCTCCACTCATATCTTACCTTGGCCTTAAAATCATATATCTCTCTCCCAACCTCCTCGCCTTCCTCAGTGTTGCATGTACATATATGTATAAGGGCATGCATATCAATAGCCAATGCCTTGAGGGGCATCGGGTCGTCGGGGAGCCTCTTCATAGTAAATACCCCGCCCATGTAGTCACTTGGGAATACATTTATCTGCATAAACCTATGTCTCCACTCATAGCCACAGCCACAGGCATACTTAATCTCCGTCGGTACACCTGTCTCAGGAGTATCTATCGGCGGCTCCTCCTTAGGAACCTCAACTGGAGTCCCTCTAGGAACTGTCTGGGGAGGAGGCCTCAGCTTCTCCACTACTATGATTCCCGTGCCCAGTAGGGTGACGCCGATCAAGATGGGGATCTTATAGATTATGAAGATATAGATTATCTTGAGGATTATCGTCTCAGATACCACCACAGTGCCTGATGCAGGCACTCCTTTCCCATCCGTCGTGATGCCAACTGCAGATATAGGT
Organism: Nitrososphaeria archaeon; assembly: GCA_027000765.1. Lineage (GTDB taxonomy): Archaea > Thermoproteota > Nitrososphaeria > Geothermarchaeales > JDFR-13 > Geothermarchaeum. The sequence goes on from JALTNJ010000112.1 coordinate 1,899, forward strand.
GTGTCTCTAGGCTCCATATACCTCTCGAGGTGATATCCAATGTTTACCGTTGACCCAGGAGCCAGGGAGCCTCCTGATAAGACTAGTGTGGATCCCTCCATAGTATAGCTCCATCCGCTGGGCACGGTATCTATCTTTATGTTCTCAGCTAATTCGGGGTCGATGTTGAAAGTTACTTGGGTGATTGGTGTGTCTCCCTCTAAATACGTGTATGTAAAGTCTCCAGTAGCCTCAAATTTTCCCACGAATGAAGATATGTCTTCTGAGAAGAATGTGAATGCAGCGAGAAAAATCAGGACTATAATTATAAAGGTAGATGTTTTCAATAGGACATACCACTCTCCAAGGAAGCTATCCTTCTAATTATTAAAACACCTCATCTAATTGGGCCTATAGCCATTTATTAAATAGTATATTTCTATATGAAGTATTTTAATTGTTTCAAGTGTTTGATGCCCTATATGTAATAATATCATATGTTAATGATGTAATGTAGCCTCTAACAACCCCTTTTTCCTCGCTAGGTTTTCAGTGAACCTAAAGAATATTATTGCAGCAACCACGTAAATAATTGTCTTAACTACAAGCTGGAAGAGTAGTTGATTAGGGTCACCAACGTTATATGAAGAGTTTAAAGCGTATCTCATTAGCTCCATCCACTCTCTCATGGGGAAGACATCTGCAAAAGGCCGTATATAATCAGGTAAAGACTCGATTGGATATAGCACTGCCCCCAGGAGGAATAGAATGCCCCCCACTGCCTCACTAATCAATGGACCATATTCTGAACTGAATATACTAGATCCAGCCACCATTATCCCCAGCTGACTACTCCATAGAAAGCCTAAGATGATTAATATTATCAGCAACATCGGTTTAACCGACAATGTTCCTAGCGGGACCCCTGTGAGGATAAGGCCAGTTAGTAGCATTACTAAAGTGGATAAAGCGCCCGTGATATAATGGAAGAAGCCTCTTGATAGCAGATAAAGCTGTAGGTTTGGGAAGGCCATATACGTATATTTCAAGGTTCTAAAGTGTTCCCTCTCACTGTGTACAGTCCAGATTAATCCATAAAGTCCAGCGCCTATAAAGTTATAAAGTGAGACTCCAGTTACGAGATAATAAGCCATCTCAATGTCTACTAACCCGCTATAGAATGCTATTACAATGTACATATATGCATAGAGTATCAACTGGAAGAATGGGGTAATTATTATGTATCCAAAATAGTATGGCGGTTTGGTCCATCCACTCTGCTCCTTCCAGGTCAGCCACACAACTGCTTTAAATCTTGTTAGCCACTTCCCTATATCCATCTCAGTATCAGCCTCCCATCCTTCCTTCCTCTTTCGACGATTTTGTTTAGTATTCTTAACCCGAGAGGATAGAATACAATCATTAGGATAAATAGGATAAGTAAATGTAGCCACAGGACATCGATACCCTCACTGAATAATAGGGCTCGGCGCACTCCATCGAGACCTATAGCAAGGGGTATTAGACCAGCTATGTATTGGAGGGCCATGGGAAACGTGGAGATCGGATAGTACTGTCCAGATAAAAACATAATCGGCTCATCTAGCAACTCATTGATACGTACGCCCATTCTACCATACACTATATGTAAACCACTTAATGCCAACCCTACTCCATATAATGCCACTAAGGTGAGTATGAATATAAGTATCGCCAGTGGTAGATAGTCGACGTTAAACTCTGCTTTAAAGACGACTACACCTAGTATTATCACTGCTATTGATCTGAGTGTAGTATTGAACATGCCCCCTAATGCCATGCCCAATAATAAACTGGGTAAAGGCGCGTCGGATAATAAGAATACCTCTAGGTTTCCAGTCTCCTTCTCCCAATATAGGGTCCTTCCCATGCCCCATAACACGTTATACCAGTAGCTCATCATAGCGCCTCCTATAATTACAAATCCTTTGAAGAATTCTGGTGCCCCCATATTTTCATATGCCCATATTACGCTTGTAATCATGATAAGAGGTAGTAATATCTCCCATAAGATCCAGCTAGGCTCCCTATTCCCGCCCTTTATCCTAACATAGGCTCTTCCAAAAGCTGGCCTCAGAAATCTATTTATGAACCAGCTAAGCCTACTACTCATACTCATCCTCCAAGCCCCTACCCACTAGCCGTAGGAAAACATCTTCTAGAGATACCTCATCCCTAGATACCCTTAATACATGGATGTTCTCCTCCTCTAAAGTCCGGATTATCCTAGCTATATCTTCGCCGGTAAGTATCATCCTTATCCTGGCTTCTCCCGTCAACTGCCTAGTCTTCACCGTGTATCCCACTACACTACTAAATCTCCTGAGTATCCTGATTCTATCGATATCACTTAGCCTGACATCGATATTATATATGATCTCGTCCTTAACCAGCCTCCTCAACTCATCAGGCGATCCCGTTGCAATTATCCTCCCCCTGTCTATAATCGATACAATATCGCATAGCTCCTCGACTTCAGCCATATAATGGGAGGTAAGTAATATTGTGCGTATCTCCTTATCTTCAATCAAGTGCTTGATAACCCTCCTGATATGCCTAGCATTCTGCACATCAAGGCCTAATGTGGGCTCGTCGAGGAAGAGTATCTGCGGATGATTTAATAGTCCCCTAGCCAGTGCATATTTCTGCATCATCCCAGTGGAGATACTATTCAACCTTTTATCTAGAAACTCATCGAGATGTAGAAGTTCATTAATCTCCTCTATCCTCTTCTTTGTCTCCCTCCATGACAAGCCATACACTTGACCATAGTACATGAGGTTTTCACGTACAGTAAGTATACCATATCCGGGGCGTTCACCTCCTGATACGAGGTTTATTATCTTCCGAACCTTATTGGCTTCTCTAACTACGTGATAGCCGCCTACATATGCGTCTCCATCGCTTGGTAAGAGGAGAGTGGTTAATATCCTGATGAGAGTGGTTTTACCCGCTCCATTCGGCCCAAGTAAGCCGTATATTACTCCCTCCGGCACCTCTATAGATACTTTATCCAGTGCCCTAAACTCCTCATCCCCATGTTTAAATATCCGGACTAAATCTCTAGTCTCAATCGTCGTCTGCATGGCCATTCATCCCTTAGATATAGTAACTAGGTTATTTTAAAATCTCTAATATGTCTATCTTAGTAGTATCTATCTAATAATTCTTTCACGTATAAAAAGAAGATGATGTTAGACCTGTTCTAGTCCCTCTTCAATATAGAGGCCACTGCAGCTACTAGAATAATCATTAAAACAACACCGATTGACAGGTATAGTGGGAGCTTGAACCCTAGTTCACCGAGGATTACCTTTATACCTAGGAAGATCAAGACCACTGAGAGCCCTACATTCAAGTACTTCAGCCTCATCATAAATATCGTCAATGCAAAATATAGGCTTCTCAGACCCATTACAGCA
>JALTNJ010000113.1 GCA_027000765.1 Nitrososphaeria archaeon
ACGGGTTTATATTCTCAATTCTACCACTTGATAAATCATCTATGGCATAGATTTTTTCAACGGAGAGATTATCTTCTGAAAGAAGCCATCTCAACATAAAGCTACCTATGAAGCCCGCCCCACCTGTTACTAGAAATCTCATTTTGCTTCAATAAAACCAATTACTATGGCAATTATTAATATACATTCAAAAAAACCCTCAATAAAAAATACCGTAAGCAATTGGTTTAAACGCGGAAGCCTCTAATTTTAATCCCTAAATTTTAACTAGGTAATCAACTGGAATATCCTTCAACCTAGTCTTCCACTTGTTTCCTAAGACCATTATAACAAGTATACCCACTACTCTCGCTTTGGCCTTAGACACCATCTCAACAATAGTCTTATGTGTAGCACCGGTTCGTATAACATCATCTACAATAAGCGCTCTATATCCCTTTCTAATAAGCTTGCGGGGGAAATATAGTGACTCAACCCGTCCATCGTCAGTTATATGAGTGCCTTCGATAAAGTGAGTGACACCTATCTCCTTCTTATCCTTAACTATAATTATGTTGGTACCTAAATGCTCTGCCAATAAGGTTGCAAATGGGACACCATCTGCGGCAGGAGATATGACGACATCAACTTTATCTGCATATTTATATGCATAGCTCATAGCAATTAACTTCAAGAGAGATACATCCGTGATCAACGCTTGATTATTTATAAACCCGGTTCTCTTATCCTTCTTAATTTTAGATAATACGACTAGATCAAGTCTAGCCATCTTCTCCAGTATAGGCAACAACTTTTCTACCTTAGATATATTTGGGAGTACATGGCCATGCAGATACCTGCTTAAGCTAGTTGCGGGTTCTCCAGTAACCTGAGTGAGCTCAACCCAAGAATGATTCTTCTTAACTACCTTCAACAACTCTAGAAAATATAATATCTTTAATATATTAATGTACCTCTTCATGGTTCTTTACATATTTTAGTAAAAAACCTATATAAATTTTCATGTCAATATTCATAATCATAATAAATACCTCCTAAATACATCGTCCGTCTCTTTAAAACACCTTCATTTTTTACATTTCTATGGTAAGAAATGTTATATATAAAGTATGTTTTTTACAATTTTATCTCATAAAGGGGATATGATATGAGTTCTAGAAGGGATTTCTTAAAAATTACAGCCGCGGGAGTCGGCGGCTTACTTGTTGGTGCAGCTGCAGGATGGTCCTTGAAACCAGCTGAAGTTAAAGAAGTACCGACGGAGCCACAGCCCCAGCCTTCAGAAGAAAAGTTGAAGGCAGCCTGGATCTATGTAGGACCCATTGGAGATTATGGATGGACGCATGCCCATGACATTGGTCGTAAGGAAGCGGAGAAAGCCTTCCCCTGGCTCGAGACAAATTATGTTGAGAATATAGATGAGGGTAAGACTGAGGGGGCTATTGAAGAGTTCATCAACCAAGGATATAAGGTTATCTTCACAACCAGCTTCGATCACATGAACCCAACCTTTAATGCTGCCACTCAATATCCAGATGTATACTTCTTCCACTGCTCTGGATACAAGCGAAGGGCTAATATGGCTACATACTTCGCGGACCTCTATCAGACATATTATTTAAACGGTTTGATGGCCGGTGCCCTTACAAAGTCCAATAAAATAGGATATGTAGCGGCACATTTGATCCCGGAGGTTATCAGGCACATAAACGCCTTCAGCATCGGTATCGCGGAAGTGAATCCTGAGGCAGAGGTTTATGTCATTGAGATAGGCGCATGGTTTGCGCCTGACAAAGCTCAGGATGCGGCAAGTACACTCGTCGATCAGATTGGAGCCGATGTCCTATCATTTACAGAAGACACGCCCAGCACTATACAGTTTGCCCAGTCATATTACGAGCAGAATGGTGTGAAAATACCTGTATTCAGCCACTACAGCCCAATGTACTCATATGGAAAAGACGTTGTACCTAGTGGGCAAGTCGTACGATGGGGACCACTTTATAAGGACATCCTCGCAAAGGTCTATTCAGGGCTATATACAACGAAGAACCTAGAAAACGTAGATTACTGGTATCTCCTCGACACAGGCGCAGTTGATGTAGGAGCCCAGTCATATGATGATAGTCTTTGGATCAGTCCAGAATATAAATCTGTATTTACAGGAACATCAGTGACGGATAAATTAACAGGTGAGACAATGAGTCTAATGGACCTAATTGAACGCAGGTATTACCAGATGAAGGATGTCAACATGGCCTTTGATCCATTCACCGGTCCACTAAGAGGTAGATGGTGGCTTGGTAGCGGTGGTACAGTGCTAGGAAGAGATTATTCAAACGGCGACGTTGTTGAAGTACCTGCCGGCATCAGACTAGGGCACGACGATCTCTGGAACATGGGATGGTTCCTTGAAAACGTTGTCGTCCAGGAGTAGATGAGTAGGATGTCTAGGGGAATCACCCCCCAAAATTTATTTTTTAATCAAGAATATGAGGGAACTCTAGCCTATATGAAAGATATCTCCAAGTCATTCTACGGTAACAAGGCACTCGATAATGTGTCATTTAACCTGAGAAAAGGTGAGATACACGTAATCTTAGGGGAAAATGGAGCTGGGAAGACTACTCTCGTAAAAATTCTTGCTGGTCTATATTCCCCCGACTCAGGGGAGATATTTCTTGAGGGTAAAAAAGTTAATATTGAGTCCACGAGAGACGCGATTAAGTATGGAATCGCGATGGTAAACCAGTACCCTCAGCTTGTTGAGGAGTTGACGGTTGCGGATAATATATCACTTAGCTTGAGTAATATAGGACTGTTTAACCAGACTAGTAAAATTGGAGAGAAGATTATCGAGATATCGGAGAGATATGGGTTTAGAATACAGCCGTGGAAAGAGATAATGAACCTGAGCTTCAGTGAGAGACAGAGGGTTGAGATTATAAAGGCGATTATGCTCGATGCTAAAGTAATTATTATGGATGAGCCGACCACCTTGTTGACTACGAAGGAAAGACGGCTGATATATCAGTTTATGAAGAAGGCTAAGGCGGATGGAAGGGGGATAATATTAATTACACATAAGCTATCTGAGGCGCTGGAGATCGCTGATAGAATAACTGTATTGAGAAAAGGGAAGGTGGTTGATACTGTAGATGCATCAGAAGCTACGTATGAGACACTTATGGAGATGATGTTCGGTAGGACAGTTACAATTCGCGAAAAGATATTGAAGGGTAGATTAGTGAATACTACCAGTCCAAAGGTACTGGAGATAAGTGATTTATCCGTTAAAGATAATTACGGTAGACTCGCCGTAAACTGTATATCATTCCATATTCACAAGGGAGAGATATATGGGATAGCAGGAATAGCGGGTAATGGGCAGATAGAGCTTGTGGAGGCACTATATGGGCTAAGGAAGGCTGTGAAGGGAGATATAAAGATATTGGGTAGGAGCCATGGGGAGTATAGTAAGAAGGAGCTTAAGAGGGTTATAGGATATATCCCTGATAAGATACAGGATGCAGTAGTTCTAGACATGCCTATTTACGAAAACAGTATTTTAAAACTATATGATACACGTGAATACATAAGAAATAAGTTTATAATTGATTATGATAAGGCGGTTGAGTACTCATCTCAATTGATTAAGAATTATTATATCGCTGCTGAAGGGCCGGATGTACATGCTGGATATCTATCCGGTGGTAATCTACAGAAACTAGTTTTGGCTAGAGAGATATCTATAGATCCTCCGTTGATTATAGCGGTAAACCCGACCCGTGCACTGGATCATTTCAGCACCGAATTCGTATACGAAACCTTATATAAATTTAAAGAGAATGGGAAGGCAGTCCTCCTTATCTCAGAAGATAAGGACGAGGTACTGAGATTATCAGATAGAATCTCGGTAATGTTTGAGGGAAAGCTCATTGAGATGGGTAGGAGAGAGGATGTTGACGTAGATTTAATGGAGGACTACATGATTAGAGGCAGGAACAGCGACTAGGATATCTATGGGATAATGAGAATATCTGTTTAAAAGCCTCAATACACAATTAATTTGAGTTGTCCCTAGATAGGAGGGATACAGCAAATTGAAGATAGAGCTATCCATAAAAAGGAGGCCTAAGGAGTTACCATACTCTAATGTTATCGTACCTATAGGCTCCATAATAATCTCGTTAATTGTCTCAGACATATTACTAGTTTTATCTGGAGTTGACCCGATGGTCTTCTTTATCGTGTTAGCAGACTCATTCCTAAGTTTTTCCAGCATTAGATATGCTATACCCCTAATCCTCTCTGGAGTCGGCTTGGCAATTGCCTATAAAGCCAATGTATGGAATATAGGGGCTGAGGGACAGATTCTTGCCGGTGCATTAGCCGCCTCTGGAATGGCCTTATTCTATATACCTCCTGATATGAACCCAATATCTGCAGCGGTTATCCTTTATGTAATTGGATTCTCAGCCGGCGCTGGACTAGGATTAGTTGCCGGGATACTTAAGGCGAGGTTTGATGTAAATGAAGTCCTATCAACACTAATGCTCAACTATATTTTAATGCAGATAGTCAATTATCTTGTGTATGGTCCTTGGAGAGGCGTGAGGGAATATGGTTACCCCAGGACAGATATTTTCCCAGATAATGTCTGGCTTCCACAGCTTATCATTGGCGATATGAGAACCACCGTGAATATACCCACCCTCGTCATTTCATTGATTGTCCCATTCCTAATGTACTTCCTCCTCTTCAAAACAAAATGGGGATATGAGATAAGAGTCGTCGGATCAAATCCAAATGCAGCTGAATATGGAGGTATAAGCACTGGGAAGGTCATTGCACTGACGATGACAATAAGCGGGGGGCTAGCTGGAATAGCGGGAGTAGGAGAAGTCCTTGGAATATATAGACAGCTTATTAGAGCGGAGAGGGTATCCGCCGGATTTGGATACACTGCTATAATAGTTGCTTGGCTAGGTAAACTGAATCCAATTGGAGCATTGATAGCAGGATACTTCATTGGTGTATTGGTCTCCGCAGGATATACGCTACAAATAATATCCAGAATATCTTATGGCGCGATAAATGTCGTCACAGGAATCCTACTACTAAGCCTAATCTCTCTAGACTTCATATCAAAATATAAGCCGATAGTGAAGGTGGTGAAATGATGCTGGAACTCGTTGCTAGGGCAATCATTGCAGGAACACCCCTATTGATAGCATCCATAGGAGAGATATATACCGAGAGATCAGGCGTACTAAACTTGGGTCTAGAAGGGATATTTGTTTTAGGCGCCGCTACATCATTCGTCAC
>JALTNJ010000114.1 GCA_027000765.1 Nitrososphaeria archaeon
GATATATAGAATATATTCAAAAAATAATCTAAACTATTTAGTCTAATAAATGGTTAATAAATTATAATCACTTGTATCGGGGTAGAGGGATGTTAACATGACAATTAACGATGAAAAGGTTAAAGAGCTTATTGAGAAGGCTAATAAGCCGGCAAAGCTCTCCCCCACATACCACAAGTTCTATGGAGGAAAGCTTCAGACCATGCCTAAATGTGCCGTAAGGGGAATACATGATTTTGATATCTGGTATACTCCTGGTGTGGCCGAGCCCTGTAAACTCATTAATAAGGATCCGGACAAATCATTTGAATACACAAATAGATGGAACTTCGTTGCCGTGGTAAGCGATGGATCCCGTGTACTGGGGCTTGGAAATATCGGTCCAGAGGCTGGTTTACCCGTTATGGAGGGGAAGGCGATTCTCTTCAAATACTTGGGTGGGGTAGATGCATTTCCACTGGTTGTGAAGCCTAAGGACCCAGATGAGATGCTTAGGTTCCTAGAATGTATAGAGCCTACTTTTGGAGGAATAAATCTAGAGGATATTGAAAAGCCAAAGTGCTTCTATATCTTGGAGGAGGCTAGGAAGAGGCTGAATATACCTGTATGGCATGATGACCAGCAGGGTACAGCAACTGTAATTCTAGCTGGGTTGATAAACGCATTAAAAATAGTCGGTAAGAAGATGGATGAGGTTAAGATCGTCCTACTTGGAGTGGGAGCCGCCAATACAAAGGCCGCAGAGGTACTTATGCTGGCTGGTGCAAAGCCTGAGAACATGCTATTAGTCGATAGTAAGGGAATATTATCGGCAAATAGGAGGGATATCATTGAGAGAGAGAAGAATCCATGGAAGTGGAAGCTGGCTAAGATGACGAATCCAGATCTGATAGAAGGCGGGGTCGATAAGGCTCTTGAGGGAGCCGATGTATTGATAGCAGCGTCTAAACCAGGTCCAGACACTGTTAAGAAGGAGTGGATTAGTAAGATGGCTGATGACGCCATCGTATTTGTAACAGCAAACCCAATTCCAGAGATATGGCCTTGGGATGCGAAGGATGCTGGCGCTAGGATAGTTGCTACTGGTAGAGCCGATTTCCCCAATCAGATCAATAATAGCCTAGGATTCCCAGGAATATTCAGAGGCGTCCTTGATGTAAGGGCCAAGACCGTCACAGATGAGATGTGTGTCGCTGCAGCGAAGGCCCTAGCCGAGTATGCTGAGGAGAAGGGTATTCACGAGGAGTATATCATACCTACTATGGATGACTGGGAGGCTTATCCACGTGAGGCTGTTGCAGCCGCATTACAGTCGATTAAACAGGGTGTAGCCAGGATAAAACCGAGTAAACAGGAGCTCTGGGAAAGAGCAGTATCTATAATCTCAGATGCACGGAGGTCACTCCAACTACTTATGGAAAATAATATTATTAAGAATCCTCCCCCTGAGGAGGAGGTGTTATCCACCTATAAGCCATAACTCTCTCTTTCTCCACCTAATTTTTATCCTTCTTTCTTCCTTATCATAAGGTAGTATACGAATATTATCAAAGCCACTACTACAGCAGCTATTCCTATCGTATCTAGATAGGGTATTATCACCTCCCAATTCTCCCCGAGTAATATGCCTACATATGCGAGGAAGTAGTTCCATATTAGGGATCCGGCTATAGTGTATACAATGAACTTAGGCATATTCATCTTACCCATTCCAGCTGGTAGAGAGATATAGGTTCGGATAGCTGGTGTTACACGACCTATAAACACCGTGATACTACCATATTTCTCAAACCACTTCTCCGCCCATTCCACATGAGTAATATCGAGGAAAAAGTATTTCCCATATTTCTCGATAAATGGTCTACCAAGATAGTATCCAACATAATACAGTATTATGGAGCCGACTAGATTCGCGGCGGTAGAATCTAGTACGACGAGCCAGAAATCAAGCTTCCCCCTAGCAGAGAGGAAGCCAGCGAATGTAACAACCGCCTCACTAGGGATCGGGACACCAGCACTCTCTAGAACCATGAGGATAAAAATACCCTCATAACCCACTGCCTCAATCACACTGGTGACCCACTCTATCAATCCAGCTAAAACACTCATCCACACTTACCCTCTTAGGAGAATTATACTATCCGACAAAATTTATCTTAGGTATAGATTAGTTATAACTAAAGGGAATTATAATAAAAACGAGTATAATTAGAATATATTTCATACATAGATATTTTAAACCACCTGTAAAATGTATGAAGCCACTTTCTATTTTATTTAGAACACCAGTGCGGGAGAGTTAGCTTTAAAACTCCTTTCGGCTAAAATTTAATAGACATCCAGGGTTGGTAGAGGATGGAGAAGCGAGTAAAGAAGGTTATTAAAAGAGATGGTCGAGTCGTTGATTTCGATCCTGAACGGATTAAGAACGCGATAAAAAAGGCTATGATAAGTGTAAACAAGTACAATGAAAAGACGCTTAACAGGGTATTTAGATACGTCTTGAGGGTTATCAATGAGAAGTACGATGAGGAGAATATACCTCATGTAGAAGACATACAAGACATAGTGGAGTTCACACTAGTTAAATACGACCTCTATGAAGTGGCCAAATCATATATTCTATATAGGAAGGAGAGGGAGAAGATTAGGCAGGAGAAGATGCTCCTCCTAAACAAGGACTATCTAGATGAGGTTGACAAGGCCTTCAGCCTAAATGCTATAAGACTCCTCACAGCACGGTATCTGGCGAAGGATGAAGAGGGTAAGATAATCGAGACGCCTAAACAGCTGTTTAAGAGAGTAGCTATACACATCGTTATCCCCGACATATTATATGATGAGAGGGTCTTCTCCAAAGAAGGAGGATTAGATCCTCATCCATATGAGGATTTTGATCCTACTGAATGGGAAGGAAAACTAGGGCTTGGTAAAAATGGTGATAACGGGACCTATGAAGCCACATGGAACAGGTATCACCTAATGAAGATGAAAGAGCTCTACGACCGCCTAAATAAATCAGGGAAGATGAAGGTCTCATGGAGCCAGTTCTTCGAGATGCTTAAAAACGGTGAGTTTGAAAACCACTATAAAGAATATAAGGAGTATTACGATCTAATGGTTAGCAAGAAATTCCTACCTAATTCACCAACCTTATTCAACTCAGGCACTAGACTCGGTCAATTATCGGCCTGTTTTGTTTTGGCAATAGATGATGATATTGACTCAATTATGCAGGCTGCTAAGGATGCCGCTATCATATTTAAGACGGGAGGAGGAATAGGGATAAACTATAGTAAACTTAGGCCTGAAGGAGATATAGTCTTCTCCACAGCCGGCGTAGCAAGTGGACCTGTTTCCTTCATGAGGATCATAGATGTCGTTACAGACGTTATCAAGCAGGGTGGAAGGAGAAGAGGGGCCAACATGGGTATACTCGAGATATGGCATCCTGATATAGAGAAATTCATCACTGCGAAAAGCACACCAGGAATGTTGGAGAACTTCAACGTCTCGGTAATGATCACCCCAGACTTCTGGGAGAAATATGAAAATGGGGAGAAGTATCCCCTTATCAATCCTAGAGACAAGAAAATATGGAAGGAAGTGGACGCCAAGCAGCTCTTTAGACTCATAGCGGAGATGGCGTGGAAAACAGGAGATCCAGGAGTAATCTTCATGGATAACATCAACAAAAGAAACATACTCAGAAAGGGAAGAGGAGACATAAGATCAACTAATCCCTGTATAACTGGTGACACCTTGGTTTATACCCCTAGAGGGATATATGAGATAAGGGAGCTTGAGAATAAGGAGACACCTATCTGCCTTGATGACCGTGCAGTATTAAAGTATCAGAATGGAAAGCCTATTGGAGTATATAGGGCAAGTGGGGATGTCGTTAAGACTGGTAAAAAAGCTGTTATCAAGCTTGAAACTGAACATGGGGTAATACTGAGGCTTACCCCTGATCATAGGGTTAGGGTTGCGGAGAGAGTGGGTAGAACTGGAGATGGAAATGCATATATGTATAGGCTGGAGTGGAGAGCAGCTGGGGAGTTAAGGGAAGGAGATATCCTGCTTCTAAACTCGGTGGATATGTGGGAAGACTGGGAGAAAGAGATAGACGGCTTCCCCCTGACATGGGAACTAGGCTACATAGTGGGTTACACCGTGGGAGACGGATATGTAAATAGTGAGAGCATAAATCTATATTTTGATAAAGAGAAGGAGAAGGATCTAGCTGAGAAAGTAAGTGAATTGATTAAAGACACTCTAGGCATAGAGCCATATAGTTATGTTAAGGGAGGAACAATATGGCTTAGAATTAGAAATAGAAAGGTAGTTGACTTCTTCAGGAAACATGGCATATCTATAGAGAAATCTCATGAGAGGAAGATACCTAATTTTGTATTCAAGGCGCCTAGAAAATTCATACTAGGGTTCATTACAGGGCTATGGGAGGCAGATGGCACAGCAAATATCGAGAAAGGTAAAAATGCAAGCATCAGAATATCTTCCTCCAGCATAGACATCTTAGAACGACTTCAGCACATACTCCTAGCCCTAGGAATACCCGGTAAACTATATAAATGGAGAAGAAAGCCCCGTGAAGCATTCCATTATGTTACAAAAGATGGTGAGGGGAAAGCCTATAACTCCCATGGAGACCATGAGCTCGTCATCAGCAAAGATAATGTCCTTAGAATGACTAGAATACTTAAACCACTTAGTAAATGCAAGAGTGATAAGCTACAGAAGCTTATGCAGGTCAATGACAAAAAGGGATACTACAAGGAATACTTCCTAAGTAAAGTAGTGAGGATAACAAGCGACACGACAGAAGAGGTATATGACATCCTGAACATACCTGGGCATCACGCGTTTATAGCAAATGGAATTATGATACACAACTGTGGTGAAGAGCCTTTATATCCTTATGAGTCATGTAACCTTGGTTCTATTAACCTATATGCATTTATCGAGTATGATGAAGAAGGTAATAGGTGGTTTAACTGGGATGAATATGTCCGTGTCATCAAGGTTGCAACGAGGTTCTTGGACAACGTTATTGATGTAAATCAGTTCCCCATCGATAAGATAGAGAATAATACTAGGAACTCTAGGAAGATCGGGCTTGGATTGATGGGGCTCGCCGATACACTATTTGCATTGCGGGTGCCATATAATAGTGAAGAAGGGTTCCAGATGATGAAGAAATTCGCTGAATACCTTACTTACTACTCGATGGATGAATCGGTTGAACTAGCTAAGAGGAAAGG
>JALTNJ010000115.1 GCA_027000765.1 Nitrososphaeria archaeon
GGAGACCCCGGTATACTCGCCTAGCATATTCATGGATATAGTCTCCATTTCTACGATCGCGGTATTCATCTTATCAAGTATATTTTTAACTTATGGCTCGACATGGGTATCTATACACTATGTCAATCTCCCCGCTCTGAGGCTTATAACTATATGGACACTTATCGTATCGGCTGCAGTTGTTGTGTATAGGGTTATATCCCGTAGGGAGATACCAGTGTAAATGATATTCTCTTTATTCCAAGAGTAATTTAGAGCTATGGGTATGCATTGTTATAGGGGAGGGGGGTTGGCCATAGACATCTTCATATACATAGGAACGATGTTTTCACTGGCTTGGGGAGCCTATATCCTGATAAGGACAGCGGATACTCATCGCAAAGGAAAAACCTTGTCTCTAGGGCTCTCCATCTCATGGTGGATACTCGACGCTCTGTGGATATCAATAGTCGGCGTCTCCGCATTATATGGGGTATGGAGTATTTCAATTAACCCTATGATTGGAGTCATAGGTGGCTTAGTATTAATCATAGTGGGAGTATTGCTTCTCACGCTGGGGGCTCTTGAGTTCCGCTCGATACGTAGGGTATCTGGTATAGAGGCGTCGAGACTTATAACAACAGGGATATACAAGTGGAGTAGGAATCCACAGTTTCTAGGCTTCTTCCTAATCCTATTAGGGATCTCCCTCATCGGCACATCAGGATATGCATTGTACATGGCAATACATGCGATAGCATCTAGCCATATCTTTATAGTGAAGATTGAGAAGCCTTATCTAGGGAATATTTGGGGAAGAAATTCTCAGCTACAAATCTAGATTGCCTAGATACGCTGGCTTCTCTAGAGAAAGTGAGAAATAAAAAGTAGGGGGAAGTTTATTTACGCATCTCACTAATGAACTCATCGACCTTTATAGCAGGTAGTGTCATGGTTCTAACAGTGCCTCTACTAGCTAGCTCAACCATAGCCTTCATAACAGATAGGTTATCCTTAGCCTCAACAATATTAACAAAATCATATTCCCCGAATACGATATACTGCTCGAGAACCTTGACACCCATTTTCTCCAACTCGGCATTAACCTCCCTAATCCTCTCAGGCTTAGACTTGAGAGTCTTCGCCCCAGCATCGGTCAGCTTAGAAAGGATGACATAAACACCCATACTTGAACACCAAGAAATTAATAAGGAGCTGGAGATAAAAAGCCTTAAGAGAAAAGAGTTTTATTATATACTTTTCAAGATTCCAGTGGAAACTTGGTGTTTTATCACATAGGATTCAGATGTTAGGGATAGGATAAGGTTAGAATAGGCGGTTTTTCAGCCATAGAGCAACGTTCACCAAACTAATCATAACTGGAACCTCTACCAAGGGCCCTATAACCGTGGCGAAAGCCTCTTTAGAGGCTAGGCCGAAGACGGCTACAGCCACGGCTATAGCGAGCTCAAAATTATTGCTTGCAGCGGTAAAGCTTAGGGTAACCGTTCTCTTGTAGTCTAATCTAGATAGGTAGCCTAATGCAAATGATAAGAAGAACATGACTACAAAATATGATATTAATGGAGCCGCCACCATACCGACGTCAAACGGGAGCCTGACAATGTACTCGCCCTTAAGGGAAAACATTACGACTATAGTGAATAATAATGCCAGTAAAGATGTTGGGCTTAACCTGGGTATAAGGACATTCTCATACCAGTCTCTCCTATTAGTCTTGATGAAATAGAGCCTAGTCGCGATTCCGCCGAAGAAGGGTATCCCCAGATAGATCAATACAGATTTAGCTATTTCAAAGAGAGAAATATCGACGACAGCGCTTGAGCCGGAGATCCATGAACTAACTAGTGTTATGTAGAAATATGCTAGGACAGAGTATAAAACAACTTGGAAGACTGAGTTGAGAGCTACGAGTATGGCAGCCCACTCATTATCCCCTTCAGCAAGGTCATTCCACACTATCACCATCGCTATGCATCTAGCCAGACCCACTAGGATAATACCATTTCTAAAACCGGGGTAAGCCCCTAGAAATATCCATGCGAAGATAAACATTATAAGAGGCCCAGCAATCCAGTTCAAGACTATAGACAGAGAAAGCATCCTCTTGGAGCCGGAGATTGTTAGGACCTTCCTCATCTCCTCATATCTAACCTTCGCTAAAGGAGGATACATCATCCAGATGAGGCCGATGGCGATAGGTATAGAAGTTGTACCCACCCTCAGAGAACTTATTATATCTGATATCTCTGGGAATACATAGTCTAGGCTTATGCCTATAAACATCGCGAGGAATATCCAGAGTGTAAGAAACCGGTTCAAAGGCGAAAGCTGACTATCAGAGCTACCGCTAGGATCCATATACATTTGAAGTCATAACAACATATTTAAATCTATAGAAACGATATCTATATCTGATGAATGGAGAGTTGGAGAAACGGTTGAAACGTTTGTTATCATGCAGGTCATATAAGGAGGAGGACGTTGGGAGATATCTAAGGGAGCTAAGGAGATTTGCACAGGAAGTCGGTGATGAGGAATCCTTTAGGAAGATGGAGAGGTTCTTCAAGGCATTAGCCGACTCAACGAGGTTAAGGATAATCAAGATGCTGGAGAATAGAGAACTGTGTGTCTGTGAGGTTATGGCTGCACTTGACTTAACTCAGACCAATGCATCATATCATCTAAATATGTTGGAGAGAGCAGGGATTGTGAAGAAGACGCGTAGAGGGAAATGGGTCTTCTATAGCCTCGTTAAACCAGAGGTAACTAGGTTAATAGATCAAATCAGTTGACATTATAATCCCTTGCCTATCTCTATTGGAGAAGTTGGAATTAGATTAGACTTATTGGATTTAACTCTTAATAGATTTGAGTAGGTTTATGGTTATTGTGAGGTATAGGTATATAGCATTATTCCTAATTCTAGCGATTATAGGGATTGTTTTTATCAGCCTATATAATGAGAACCGGCTGAACATGGGTAGGGATAACGATATAGATACTAATGATAACGGTCAGACCTTACCAATATCGAAGAGGACTTTCTACATAGGTCTGGTTCCCACGCCACGAAATTCACCTAATAGCTCCTTTGAGGAAATCGTCGCTGCTTATGAAGAGACAGGTAGGATTGCCGAGATATGCATGATATGGGTTAGGGATCAGGGTATAGGAGAATACGAGCTGTTGAAGAAGAACCGGGTGATCGAGGCGGCGAGGAACTATGGGCTTAAGGTATTTGTCACCCTAAACTTCGCAACCATCAAGAAAGTGGAGGGCGGGTTAAAATATGTCATCGATGCCCCTCAGGGGATACCGGCCAACTTATCGGATCCTGTGTTTAGGAGTAGGTGGGTGGAGGAAGCGAGGAACATAGCTTCTGAGTTTAAACCAGAGTATTTTTCCCTCGGCAACGAGATAAATGACTTTTTCTACCTAAATCCAGATGAGTTCAATAGTTATCTCAGCCTTTTTGAAGAGGCTAAAACCGCTATTAAGAGCGTCTCTCCCCATACAAAAGTCTTGGTAGTATTTTCTTATAATCATTTGGTCGAGAATGGCCAGTGGAATATGTTGGAGGAGTTCAATGATAAAGTGGATCTTATCGGCTTAACGACATACCCGTGGAAACAGTTTAATACACCAAAGGATATACCAGACGACTATTACCTGAGGCTGAGGAAATATGTTTCGAAGCCTATTGCCTTCACAGAGATAGGCTGGGTCTCAGACCCGCCGAGTTCAGAGAAACAGCAGTCAGAATTCCTACTGAGGTTTCTAGAGCTAACAAAAGGTCTTGATATTGAGATGGTTAACTGGCTATTCCTACATGAAATACAGATACAGGGCACCGTAGGCATGTTTACAAATCCAAGAACCGGGACAATAGCCCTAAAGAAAAGCGACGGAACAGAGAAAGATATCTACTGGCTATGGATAGATCTGAAGAATATTCCATTAAAAGAGGCTTAGTATTGTGATTTTAGACCTATATTTATTTTTTCCTTAGTAGGAGGATCGCTCCTATTAAGTATATCATTAATATGATTAGTGATAGATATAGTAGGTTTATATCCACAGGTTCAACTTCAAGAAGCTTTTTTATTATCAGTGAGGTTGCTGTCCCTGGACTTAATAGTGATAGGTATGCAAGTGGTGTAGGAAGTAGTTTTATTGAATAGTATACCGGTGATAGATACACGAATGATGTGTATAATAGGCCTGTGACTCTAAAGAGGGTTATGGTATACTCGATCTTACCTGCGAGGTAATAGCCTAATAACGTTGACACTATCCAAGATACTAGGATTGGAGGTATAATCACAAGTATTTCTATAGTGAGGTTAAGGAGGATAACCAGGATTATTGTAAATATGACGAGGGTAATGAATGAGGCGAAGCTTACTCCTATTGAGAAGCCAAATATAAATATCAGTGGATTTACTGGAGAAGCCTGTATCATATCATAGAACTTGCTTTTCTTAAGGGCATGGAGATCTGGTGGAAGCTGGAGAATACCGGGTGACATTGAAAGCGCTGTTATACCGCCTATAAGCGCATATGGAAGATAATCAATACCCCCGATAAAAACTAGGAGGATTATTATGGCGAGTGTATTAAAGAGGACAAGGATATGTGCCGCAGGCTGCTTTATAAGATATCCTTTTAGGAAGAACCTCATAACACCTATTAAATCTCTAGCCATCCTCAATCCTATCACCGAGTAGGGTAATTACATAATCCTCGAGGGTAACGTTAGAGACCTCTATTCTCCAGCTTGTATCTATATCTCTAAGCTTTGTGATCAAGCCATAGAAATCCTTATCCCTGGGGTAGATGAAGAGTGTATCCCCTAGAGATACTATCTTATGGATACCGCGTTTTAGGGCTGTTTTTCTAATATCATCTAGGTTCTTGTTCCCAATCCCTCTAACCACGATCTTCTCTCTTATCGCGAAGGTCTTCTCCATTATCGTTGATGGAGAACCATGAATCAATAGACTGCCCTTGTCCAGTATCAAGATCTCATCACAATGTATCGCCAACTCCTCGGTGAAGTGACTGGCTACTATAACAAGCTTCCCATCCCCTACTAACGACCTAATGAGAGACCATAACTTAACTCTAGACGGTGGATCCAACCCCGCTGAAGGCTCGTCAAGTATATAAATCTCGGCGTCTACAGACAACGCTGCTACAATAAAGATCTTTTT
>JALTNJ010000116.1 GCA_027000765.1 Nitrososphaeria archaeon
GCAATAGAAAACGTACAGACCGGAGTCCCTTGAGGAGTAAATCTCACATCAGGGTCTCCCCCGAGATACCCTATGAGCATCGCTTTGTTTAACATTTTATTTTTCCTCCTTTTTTAGCACTTCGAGTAATCGCAACTTATACACTTCGTGCAGCCTTCCTGATACACCAATGTTAGTGTCCCACCACACTTGGGACAGGGTATTTCAGGAAGGGCCACCTTTTTCCCCATGCTCTCCAGGCCCTTGATCAGTCCATCCTTCAGGGCCTTCAGTGGTGAAGTTATGTCCCCGTACTGAAGATAGCTTTTATCAAGCTGTTCCAGTATCTCTTCAATGGGAACTCCATACCTCAAGGCATGGGAGATGAGCCTTGTCACACAGTCTATCCATGCCCTGGACTCCGCCAGAGGTGGAACGGTCACGAACACCTCTTTTGGAGTGCTATCCGTGTAGCCCAGATGGATATAATAGTTCCCTTCCTTGGTTTTTATCTTTACCCTCTTCTCGTCGACCACGTCTGGCAACTTTCCACCATCCTTGCCGTTCTTACCCGTCGTGAGGACCTGTACCTTCCTGGAGCCATCACGGTAGACGGTGAGCCCCTTACAGCCGAGTTCGTAGGCAAGAAGATATGCCTCTTTGACGTCTTCCCTGGTAGCACTATTTGGGAAGTTTATGGTCTTACTGACAGCATTGTCCGTATTTCGCTGGAACGCTGCCTGCATCCTTATGTGCCACTCTGGGGACACATCATGGGCCGTAACGAACACCCTCTTCATGTTTTCGGGTAGGTCGACTGCATCGAGACGACCAGTTTCGGCTATTTTCTTCATGAGGTCCAGGCTGTAAAAGCCTTCCTCTTTGGCTGTCTCCTCGAATACGGGGTTCACTTCCACCAGTTTTGCTCCATCGAGCACGTTGCGGGTGAATGCGAGAGCGAATACCGGCTCTATGCCCGAAGAGCATCCAGCTATGATAGATATGCTCCCTGTAGGGGCTATGGTTGTAACCGTTGCGTTACGTATTCCCCGAGGGCCTACTGTCTCGTAGATGGAACCCTTGAAGTTGGGGAAGGGTCCTCTCTTTTCTGCAAGTCCAATCGATGTCTCTTTGGCTTTCTTCTGTATGAAACGCATGAGGTCTCCCGCAAGCTCTAGCGCTCTTTCGGAATCATATGGTATGCGAAGCTTGAAAAGCATATCCGCAAACCCCATGACTCCAAGCCCTATCTTGCGGTTCGCCTTTGCCATCTCCTCTATCTGCGGAAGAGGATAACGATTCACGTCTATCACGTTGTCCAGGAAGTGGACCGCGGTATTTACCGTTCTCTCCAGTTTCTGCCAGTCCACTTCGTATCTTCCGTCCGACTCTATGCACATATTGCTCAGGTTGATGGAACCGAGTACGCACGCCTCATAAGGAAGAAGAGGGACCTCTCCACAGGGGTTAGTCGCCTCTATCTCACCCACATGAGGAGTCGGATTGGCCTCATTCATCATGTCTATGAAAATAATACCTGGTTCTCCATTCCTCCATGCCTGTTCCACTATCCTGTCGAATACTTCTCTTGCCCTTAGTCTCTTCACGACCTTTCCCGTTCTTGGATTCACGAGTTCGTATTCCTCGTCTGCCTCGACTGCTTTCATGAACTTTTCCGTAAGAGCCACTGAGATGTTGAAGTTCTTTATTTTCCCTTCCTCGTCCTTGCAGGTTATGAACTCCAGAATGTCAGGATGGTCCACCCTCAGGATACCCATGTTGGCTCCCCTTCGGGTGCCTCCCTGTTTCACCTCTTCCGTGGATGCATCGTAAACCTTCATAAATGATACCGGTCCTGATGCCACTCCCATGGTACTCTTGACCACGTCTCCTTTTGGACGAAGCCTTGAGAACGAAAACCCTGTCCCACCACCTGACTGATGAATCAGAGCGGCGTTTTTGAGGGTCTCGTATATACTCCCGAGGTCGTCCTCTATTGGCAGGACGAAACACGCAGAGAGTTGACCCAGCTCTTTACCCGCATTCATCAGAGTGGGAGAGTTGGGAAGAAAGTCGAGATTGGACATGATCTCGTAAAACTTCTCGGCCGTCTTTTCCACGTCCGCGTTCTCATCGTACAGCTTGTCTGCACCTGCCACATGGCGGGCGACCCTCCAGAACATCTCCTCAGGAGTCTCGATGACCTCTCCGTGTTCATTCTTCCTCAGGTATCTTTCCCTGAGAACCTTCTTTGCATTCTCTGAAAGTTTTATACTCACGATTGCACCTCCTTTCCAAAAATTGAAAAAGGCAGATGGTCCTCTATCTCCACCTGCCTTTTCGTTTCCTACTGACGTTCGATCTATCTATGTATTACCTTTTTCACCAGTGTGTCGCTAAAATCGACAAAGAAAAAGGCGCCCAGAACGAACACCAGGCGCCTTCCATGAGGTAAAGGAGGAAAAAGGGGTATATTACCGTATTACCTGCTCCCTAAAAACTACACTCTATGTCGTGAGTTCGCATTACCTTCAACCCGGTACACTTGAGGAACTCGACGAGGTCCTCTACTGCATATATTTCGGGTATGAACCGGTATCCATTCTTGAGCTCAACGGGCTCTTTCTCCCTGCCCTGTCTGAACCGGTTCCTTATCATCTTCTTGAAACACTCTATCCTTCTTTCTATCACGGTTTCATCGCCATCAGACTCAATCGGTTCATCTGATTCAGTGGCTATGACCAACACTCCGTTTACCACATTACTCTCGGTACTATCATACAAAGTGACAACTATGAAATTACCGAGGAGTGTATTTATAGCTTCTTCGAAGTAAGGAGTATCCTTACCACGGGGACGCCCTTCACTGTTATAGGCGTATGAATGAAGAACTTTTGTTATCTCTTTTATCGAAAACCTTCCCATAAGAACCTCCTTCTTAGTCTAAATATCCGGTTGGAAGATATGTGAAATCTTCTATATACCATGACTCGCAATTCGGGCTGGACATCGGCGAGCGTTTGGGTTTGATTCCATTTTCTTTGCAGTACTTCAGTAAAGCACTTCTGCTCTCAAGCTTCAGTATTTTGTGACTACAGTTATCAATCAAATCACACTTGATTGGTTTTGCCATTACACTTCTCCCTCCTTTCCTAAAAGTTTTCTACCATCCGATAATCGGCCATATCGCCAACCCTATCGGATATTCGTTCCACTATACCGACCACATACTCCATGAATTCGATTGGCCTGGATTCGAACATTCCGAGATAGACCGCAGACCCCTTGAGATTGTCTATCCCGTACATGCCTGCCAGAATATAGGCAACCGTTTCTGCAATGACATCCTTTTCTTCCCTGCCTTTCACCTTTTCGGGCGTCTCTATATGAGCCAGCTCATGAAAAAGGGTTACGATCTTCGTCTTCAAGTCGTGAGCATTGTTTATCTGGATATGCTTCTCTCCCCTGACCACAGCAAAGCCGTATTCGTTATAGGGCAAGGAAGTCTCCTTGACCGGAACTGGCGAGGTCTCTATGAGCCTATGGTAAAGCTCCTTGAGCGACACGTTTCCTTTCACCTCAGGCGCTGGAAGAGGGGCAAGGTCTTCTGGTAAGGGTTCGCCTTCCGTCTGAGACACATCCCACACTGGACGCATGATGAATCCTTTGAGCACCTCTTCAGTCTTTGTTTCTTTCTTCTCCGAATCACTATCGGTCTCTGATTCTACTTTTACTTCTATTTTCTTGAACCACGGTACGAATATCCATATTGCCCGTTCACCCTTTCTGACTCTTCTACCCAGACTGTTCCACTTCTTCATTCCAGCAACGAGTGTCGCGTTTGGTCTTTGCATATAGATGAGCATCGTGTTGAAGATGCTGTAATTCCTGAAGTATCTTCTGAACCTCAGAAATTGCTCCAGATCGGCAGGCGTCAAGGCCCTTATCCCGTCCTCTAAACGAGACATATACTCCTTTATCTTTTCTCTCATCTTCTTTCCCATGATTACGACCCCCTATTTGGATTTTCTATGTTTCCTGAACTGTGAGGGAGTTATGACTTCATCAAGTATCCACATGCCCTTTTTGGACCTCTTTGCCGAATCGAGGGCCCTGTAAAGCTCATCTCGATACTTCTCGTAGTCATCGGCATAATAGGATACTGCCAATCCCTCTCTCACCAGAGTAACGTTTATATTTTCACCGTCCTGAGTGAATACGAATCCCAGTATCCTGCGATACCGATCTGTCCCATAGGTTTCTATCTTCACCGTCGTCGTCAAAACCTTTCTTACGAGAAGATCACGCGCATCCTCGGCAAAAGGCTGTCCCTTGTGAATCACCTTCCCTGTTTTTCGATTGACGACGCTCCTTTCAGGGGCGTCTACCCCGGCAAGACGAACCTTCAAAATTGTCTGATTGGAAGTCCTGACGTACAGGGTATCGCCATCCACCACCTTGAATACCAGACCTTCTATGACTCTACCGGCATGCGACAGAGATAAAGCACCGAATAGAAAGAAAAGCACGAAAACCAGTATCTTTCGTCTCATCATGCACTCCTTTCCTGAAAAAGCCACGGGTAAAGGAGCTACCCGTGGCTAATCACTGTTACTTCTTCTGGAGGAGAAACCCTCTTCCATGCGGGAAAGAGGAATGCCTGGTCCTCCAGAAACTTCTCGAGCTCTCTATCATAAGCCTCTTCTGGGCTTATGACCTCTTTTACACCCATTACATCCATCATGGTTGCACCTCCTCAAAAAAAAAATAGCCCTTTCAGGACATTTTCTTCCTGAAAGGGCTTGTTCGTAATCTACTGGAACTTCACCTGTTTATATATTACCTTGAAAACAAAAAAGGCACCTGGGACGTCCCAAGTGCCTTTCAAAGGAATATAGAGTCTACCTCTATGTTATCATAGCCGAACCCAGCACCACGCCTATGATGGTAAACGCTATTCCTACCATCCACTTTATTAGTTTCAATTCTACATTGTGAATGTACTCTTTGAGTTCGCTCTTTACCTGACCGATTTCGCTTTTGAGCGCATAAAGATCATCCTTTGTAGCAAGCCTGTCCAAAGAGAGACTCCCAAAACAATCGATGATCGCCTGAGCCTCTTCTTCGTTAAATCTATTCCTGAATATCTGATACGCCTTTATCAACTTGTTGTTCATGGCCATTGTCCTCTACTCCTTTTTATACCATAAAACCGGAAAGATGT
>JALTNJ010000117.1 GCA_027000765.1 Nitrososphaeria archaeon
AGTTTATACCTACTTTTGGTAACAATATGACGTAATAACAGACCGTTTCCACAGCCTAAATCAATTACCTTCCCATCGTGGTCGATCAACTCTAGGAATAGATTATAGATTTCCTCGGGATATTCCCGGAAGCCATTAGGCCGAAGGATATCGGTGCCATCATTATCCATCCAATACATCTCCCACAGGCGCCTACGTCTATTCTTATAGAAAGAAGCCGTATCCATTAGCAATACACCTAATGAGGATTAAATTCCCAGGTATGCTGTTTTTATCTGAGGGTTCTCAAGTAGCTCATCCTTTGTCCCTTCGATTGTAATTACACCCGTCTCCATGATATATCCTCTATCTATAAACTCAATAGTCGGTGATACATACTGTTCAGCTATTAGAATGGAGGTGCCTCTCTCAACATTTATTTTTCTAATCCTTTCAAGAAGATCCAGCTGTACTATGGGGGCGAGGCCAAGTAGAGGCTCATCAAGCATCAATAACTTCGGGTTAGTCATTAAAGCTCGGCCTATAGCCAGCATCTGCTGCTCTCCACCGCTTAAGAATCCTGCTAACTGGTTCAGCCTGTCTCTAAGAGATGGGAACAATTCTAGAATAAACTCTAGATCCTTTTTGATCTTATCCCTATCCCGTCTCAAATAGGCTCCTGAAAGTAGATTCTCATATACTGTCATCTCAGGGAAAACACGCCGTCTCTCAGGAGATAGGGCTATGCCTAATCGAATACGGTCCCAAGGAGATGAATAAGTTATGTCTACATCATTAAATTTTATCATCCCCAGTATCGTAATTCTCTCTCCCCCTCTTTGCAACTCTCTTTTACTCCGCTCATATAACAACCCAGATATAGAATTTAGTAGCGTGGTTTTCCCTGCACCATTTGGACCGAATATAGCTACAACCTCACCCTCCCCTACATTTATATTTACATTATTCACCGCAATCGCACTCTCGTAATAGACAGTGAGATCTTTTATCTCAAGCACTTTCCCTAACCCCCAGATATACTTGAAGGACCTTCTTAGACTTGAGGACTACGTCAGGAGGGCCCTCCTCGATCTTCTCACCCTTATGTAATACTACAACTCTATCAGCTATCTCAGAAACGTCCTTAACCCTATGCTCAACCATGAGAAGAGTTAATCCACGCTCCTTAAGCTTCATTAGCAGAGGAATGATACTTCTAACCTCTGGACTGCTTAGCCCCGAGAAAAGCTCGTCAAACAGGATCATGTCTGGCCTTAATGCCAGTGCCCTCGCCAACTCAACTCGCCTTAGATAGCCATGGGGTAGTTGACCAGCGGGTTTCCATAAATATTCCGAGTCACGCTCGAAACCCACTTCCTCTAGAATATCAATTGCTCTAACCAATTCATCGCCAAACCATCCAGTCGTCTTTTTAATCCTCGGTGAAACTAGGGGAACAATAATATTATAAACCGTGGGTAGCTTGTGGATGGGTCTAGGGGTCTGGAAGGTTCTTGCAATACCCAGTTCAGATATCTTATAGGGTGGTAGGCCAGTGATATCCTTATCCCTAAAGTATATCTTGCCTGAATCAGGTTTTACAAAGCCATTTATTATATTTAATAATGTCGTTTTACCCGCTCCATTCGGTCCTACAATGGCTATTATCTCCCCTTCCTTAACATCAAACGATACATTATTTACAGCTGTTATTCCTCCAAATCTCTTTGTTACACCAACTACCTTAAGGATTATGCTCATCCCTCTACATACCTCCTCTCAAAAGTCTGATACACTCTCTCCAAATACCTATATAGACCCTCTGGCTTGAATACCAATAATACTAGTAGGATCAGACCGTATAGCAACATCCTTAGACTCCCTAGCCACCGAAGCCACTCCGTTAATGCAGTTAGAATATATGCGCCTAATGCAGGTCCAACTATAGTTGCTACACCACCCAATACACTCATTGTGATTATGCCTACGGATATGGAGAGATAGAAGTATGAGGGGCCTACAAAAGAGAGTTTATGCGCCTGTATAGATCCAACTAGACTAGCGAATAAACCGCTTATAAATAGGGCTATTACCTTATATTGAGTTGGGTTTATGCCAGATATTTTTACAGATGGCTCGTTGTCTCTTATGGCTTGTAGAACCAATCCAAAGTTACTATATGCTATTTTCCTCATAATTAGAAAAGTGAGTAATACAAGGATCGTGATAAGGTAATACCAATGTATCTCGGCCAATGGATTCTCCAAGCCATAGATACCTTCTTCACCACCAGTTATCTCAGCGAAAGCCAAGATACTTCCAACTAAAACAAGAGGGGCTACAAGAGAGACTAGTGAAAAATATACTCCCTTCGTTCTTAAACACGGGAAATATATTAGTGTACCTATTCCTGCCCCCAGCAATGTCCCAAGGGGGATAGAGAGATAGATTGGAACCCCATACCATACGTTTAGTATAGCGGTTATATATCCACCAAAACCTATGAATAACGCGTGGCCAAAACTTATTAGGCCTGTAAACCCGCCTAATAAGTCCCAACTCATCGAGGCTATCGCATAATATCCAGCTAGGAAGAAGACCATATACCAATACTGGTCTCTAATAAAGAGTGGGAATAACAATAGTACAAGTGGGGGAAGCAGTCTGGGCAGGATTACATACCCTATTTCTTCATAGGACATTAAGACATACATATCCTTGGATCTAGCTCTGATCCCTCGGTCCAGCCTTTCTCTACGTATTATTACCTTACGGCGATCAGACTCTTTCCTCGAGCTCATGGTGCTTACCCAGGATTCCTGATGGTCTTAAAATCAGTATTATTATTATGAAAGCCAGAGCGACGATGTTCTTCAAATGACTGGAGACATATGTAGCTATGATGATCTCTGCATATCCAATTATAAATGCAGCTATTAAACTTCCCAAGAGACTCCCAAGTCCCCCTAATATGACTATAGCTATTCCATTTAACAGTGCATACCATGCTCCCTCCAATGATGCGGTCATGACAGGGGTGATTGAAATACCAGCGATGCCAGCCAATACCGCGGATATTACCAATGCGAGTATACACATATGCTCTCGATTTATCCCTATCAACATAGCGGCATCCTCATCTTGAGCAACGGCTCTCATAGCTATCCCTATACGCGTCTTTTTCACTATAAAGCCTAGTACTCCAAGAGTTATGATCGATATTATTACTATGAAAATCCTTTGCATATCCACGATGTATCCGCCAATGTTTATTCCTCCTTTCATGAAACTAGGGACTCCTAAGGGAGAAGGACCGAAATACATGCGGAGAAGTTCTATAGTGATTATTGTAAATGCAAGTGTAACGATCATCTCGTTAAGCTCCATACCACGAACTCTAGTTAGAGAAGACACGTACATTAGTACCGATATTAGAGCAGTTACGACTAAAGCGAGGATAATAGAAATTATCAATGAGAGTTTAAGAGAGATAAAAAAGAGGTATAGAGAATATGAGCTTATGGCGAAGAAGGCTCCGTGCGCAAAGTTTATTATTCTTCCCACTCCAAAGACAAGCGATAGGCCGATGGCTATGAGCGCCAATGTAAAGCCAAGCGTTGTTCCATAGATTAGTATTGGAAGCATTTAGGCATAACCTCTTAGAAGACTAAGGCAGTTGCAATTCTCCTGTCGCAGCTGCTGGAGGCCATACAATTACTCTCTTACCGTTCTGCCACTGCTGCAGACCCATTAGCATACCCTTTGACGGATCAGTTATGCCCCACATAATATCATGGTTCTTAGTGAACTTAATGAGAAACTTGTTGCCTAATGGCGCTAACTCGTTGCCCATTATCCCCTTAAATCCTATGTCCTCCAATGCCTTCACTATCTTGTCTGGATTCAATGACTGAGCCTTTTCAATAGCCCGTGCAACTAGATAAACAGCCTGGTAGGTTGCAGGTGCAGTATAAATAGGCGATTCTCCATATTTCTCGACATAGGCTCTGTAAAACGCGTCTCCTATAGGACCTTCTAGGGTTCCTACATCGGTTAGCGTAGCCTCATAATTACATTTTCCTTCAGTCATATTCCAGAAGATCTCCTGCTGTGAATAGACGTTTATCCCGACTGGAACAGCCTTGACACCCATGTCACTCCAATATTTAGTGAAGATTATCCCAACATCTCCAGAGAATATCGTGGCTATAACTTCTGCCCCACTATCAATTATGTCAGTCATCTCGGCAGACATGTCTCTAGCGTCTAATGGTACAAATGTCGGGCCACCTACAATGGTATATCCGAGTTTAGGTAAGTAAGGTTGTAGAACCTTCTCAACCATTATTCGTGTCCATAAAGCGTCCTCAGCAATTATATATACTTTGGAAAAGCCGTACTCAGCCCGTAGATATTTATAGATCTCGATATAGCTTAGTGCTAGGGACGTAGAGTTCGTTGGAGTTATCCTAAATGTATATTTATACTTATCATAGTCCTCGATAACCCGTTTTGTAATGGTATCTGCAGATGCACCTGCTACAATAAACGGAATCTTATATTTCATGGCCTCCTCTTGCATAGCTATTACAACATCGCTTCTAAAACCCCCGATGATTACATGAACCTTATCAACCGTGGCTAACCTAGATATTGCAGCTACACCTTCTTCGACAGGAATTGTAGGATCAGCTTCACGAGTATCCTCGAAATACAGTTTTAAGACGTATTTCGTGCCATTTATGGTTATTCCACCAGCGTTATTAATTTCTTCAACCGCCATTTCAGCGCCTCTTTTATGCCCTATACCATGGATATGCTCAAGAGGCCCAGCTATGCCGATCCGAATTTCCTTAACCTCCTCTGTCTGTATTGTGAAGTAATAATAACCAGCTATGCCTACTACTAGTATGACTATAAGGAGTCCAATCGCAGTTAGTTTAGAAACTCCCCTCATCATTATATTATCCCCCAAGAAACACAAAGATAGTTTCCTTAGAGAAAATATGTAACATTTTTCCTATTTATTTTTTAGCATTCTTTTTAAGGATTTAAACATTATTAATTATATTTGATAAAAATGCTCCCTAAGTATGTAAAAGAAAAGCCATGGATGAAATATTATCCAGAGGGGGTTAGACCTACTTTTGAAATTCCTGATGAACCATATTATAAGGCATTGGACGAGACTATTCAAAGACATGGAGATAGGGTTGCTATAATCTTCCTAGGAGATAAGTTTACGTATAGAAAACTGGGAGAAAACATAGATAAATTTGCATACTCATTGAGTAGACTTGGAGTTAAGAAGGGGGATAAAGTAGCGTTGTACATACTAAATTCCCCTCAGTTTATAATTTCTTACTTCGCCATCTTAAAACTAGGGGCTACAGTTGTACCTATGAATCCAACTTATACGCCGCTTGAAGTTGACTATATATTGCGGGATTCTGGGGCTAATACGGTTATCTGCCATGATATAAACTTCGGGAATCTAGCGGACGTACTCGAGGGTACTAGAGTTAAGAATATTATTGTAACGAATATTGCAGATATGATATCTCCAATTAAGAATATTCTGGGAAGGGTTATAGGTAGAATACCTAAGGGTAGGATTAAGAAGGAAAAGGGGGTATATCGATTTAAGGATCTCATTAGAAGGGGTAAACGTGATATTCCCGAGGTGAAGATAGATCCCGATGAGGATATAGCTAGCCTGCCATATACGGGTGGCACTACAGGTAATCCAAAAGGTGTTGTACTTACCCATAGAAACCTAGTTGCATGCAGGAATGAGTTTCTTGAAGTAGTGAATTCATTCTTTAAAGACCGACTCCATGTAATAGCAGCATTATTACCTTTCTACCATATATATGGACAGGTAGTTATAATGGGATGCGGGTTATCCAGAGGCGATACCCTAGTCGTGTTTCCCAGGCTTAACGTAGATGCTCTGCTTAAAGCTATTGAGAGATTTAGGATAACCATCTTCTATGGAATACCCACCTTATACAACATTATCCTGAACCATGATAGACTAGACCTGTATGACTTGTCGTCAGTAGAGTACTGGTTCTCTGGAGCGGACTTGCTTCCTCTTGATCTAGAGAAGAGATGGAGAGATCGGATTGGAAGGGATATTATTCAGGGATATGGACTAACCGAGAGCTCAGCAGTAGTTGCAATTAATCCATTAAACCGGTATAAAGTGGATGCAATTGGAATCCCACTTCCAAATACTGAGATAGGAATAGTTAAAGTAGGGACCCAGGAATTCCTTGACATTGGAGAAACTGGTGAGCTGGTTGTTAGTGCCCCGCAGGTGACTCCAGGATATTGGAAGAAACCAGATGTAAATAAAGTATCATTCTTCGAAGCATATGGAAGGCGCTGGTTTAGAACTGGAGACATTGTTTGGTTGGATAACGAGGGTTATATTCACTTTGTTGACAGAGCTAAAGACATTATTAAATATAAGGGATATTTGGTGGCCGCTGCGGAAATAGAGACTGTATTATACGATCATCCTGCCGTTAAGGAGGCCGCTGTAATAGGAGTACCAGACTCTTTTGTGGGTGAGAGGATTAAGGCCTATGTAGTGTTACATGAAGATGCAAGGGGAGTCACCGCTCATGATTTGATAAAGTGGTGTAGGAGTAAGCTAGCGCCATATAAAGTGCCGCATATGATCGAGATAAGGGACATGCTCCCAAAGAGCACAGTAGGTAAGATACTTAGGAGGGAGCTTCGGGACGAAGAGAGAAAGAGGCTAACCAAATTAATGAAATCTAATTGATGATTTAAGTAACTACTGACCTCCGACAACCTTTTATCTCTTGGATCTACGTATAGTGCTCAGCCAATATAGGTATATTATTAAAACTATTGTGGAAACAGCGGAGGAAATCACCATTGTAAAGTTTATTCCATAGAGGTCAGCTGCGACTCCAGCTACTATCGAGGCAACAAGCCCTCCAACCATTCCAAGAGAAACTGTCAGTCCATATATAGTTCCAAAACTACCAGAGATGCTCCCTCCTAAGATATAGCTATAGATAATTGGCTTATGTGCATATATAACAAAACCTAGAAGAGCTAATGAAAAAAATACTAGAAATGGATTGGATGTATAGTGTATCAAGATTAATGGAGATACAACCATTAGAACAGTGACAATCACGGTATACAGTGAGACATTGTATCTATCGATTACAACTCCGGATACAAGGCCGCTGATTATTCCAAATAGCGTGAGAGTTGCTATGTTTAGGTTTATTACAGCTTGATTGGAGACGTATTCCGCTAAAATAAGGGGAATATAACTGTATGAAATTCGGTTCACGGAGACCACTAAAATATACGCTATTAGAATAAGGACTAACACTTTGATAATGGAAGGATCCTTAATTGTTTTTACCTCTTTCTCCTGGCTCCATCCCTTTAAATCGAAATATCTCAATGATAATATGGCTGCGACAATAGCTAAAAATGAAAATATGATTATTGGAAGCCTCCATCCATAGAAGACCGAAGCAACTCCACTAGCTATGAAGACCAGTAGAACTCCAAGGTCTCCTGACGATGTTACTAAACCAAATGCCTTACCGCGGGCACCTTCATCGTATAAATACCTAGTTAGTCCATATGCAATGGGGTGGTAGAAGCTTGCTCCTACACCCATTAGGAGCTGGGCTAATAGAAGCATATAGAAGCTGTTGGCTAACGCGGTTAGAAAACCACATAACCCGATGATAAATAATCCTAATGCCAACATATAACCTAAATTTGTTTTTCCTGAGAGATGCCCAAATAAGACTTGAAGAAAGATCATGGAGAGGAAACTTATGTTAACAGCTAGACCCGCTTCGGTATAGGACAGACTAAATTCTCTTACTATCAGTGGTATCACTGTAGATAGAATAACAAGATTAGCATCGTTTATTATATGAGTGAGAGATAAAACTGCTAGACGGGAATACGGACTTCTGCTCATATAATATATAGTCAAGGATATAACATGATATTAATTATACTCAAAAAGATTATTACACAAAGATAATATACATTAGGTTAGGTTATTCGAATAAGGTTATTGAATCACGATAAGATTTTAAATAATCTATAGAGAATCGGAGATCCCTTCCTATTCTAGATATTGGATACCTTCTTCTTGAGAAGGTTTTCAGCAATAGTCCTATACCTATTAAAATAGCTCCAATAACTTCTGAGATCCCAAGAATAGGTATGAAAAATATCGTTATACCAACCTTAATTAACTTCCCACCATATCCTCTTTCATTCACGTCAAGAAGCGACAATAAGTTTTGATATGCGATGTCGGTACTTTTCAAGGCATCTACATACTCATATCTCCATTTAAGCATGCCTGAAACGTCTTTTTTGGTGAGAAAAGGCTGTCTCCGCGACTTCATCTTTCTTTACTACGTAAAAAAAGGCGTAGAACATAATTTTAGTTAATGTAACCCTCTTACCTATGAGTACAGTGAGATTAAATCTGTCATCGGTGAATATATCATCCTAATTTAGTTCGTGTATAGAAAATTATATTTTTGGCGATTATAATGGAGGGAGTTCTTCATAAGATAGATCGATTTATTCTCGAGAAGATGAGTGAGACAAAGATACCCAGTATAAGCTTAGGAATACTTAAGGATGGAGCGATTGTATACAAGAGGGGGTATGGGTTTAAGGACATTTCGAGGGCGTTGGCGAGTGACGAGCATACTCTTTATGGAGTTGGATCTATAACGAAGTCTTTTACTGCCCTAGCGATTATGCAGCTAGAGGAGAAGGGAAAATTGTCCGTTGAGGACCCAGTTGATAAATATATCAAGGGGGTTCCAAAAGCGTTTCAGAATAATGTAACTATACATCACTTACTAACACATTCCTCAGGGATACCTGCACTTGCATATGCAGAGGCGTATATAAGAGGGTTATTAGGAGTAGATGATAGATGGCTGCCAATAACAGGAGTTAGGGATTTAATAAGTTTTATGAGAGACGCGCATTTATGGAGAGAATCTGATCCTGGTAAACGATTCTTCTACTTAAACGAGGCATATGTGCTTCTAGGTGAGATAATTTCAAGGGCATCTGGAGTAACTTATACGGAGTATATTAAAAAGCATATATTGACACCGCTTAAAATGAATAGGAGCTTCTTTACAGAGGAGGAGGTGGTGAAAGATGGTAACTGGGCTAAACCATATGTAATAGATCATGAAGGGAAACATGTAGAGTCGAGGTTTCCATTTGGTATTACATCTGATGGAGGGTTAATCAGCAATGTCATGGATCTGATGAAGTATATCGAGATGTATATTCATAAAGGGAGATATGGAGGAAATAAGCTTGTCAGTAAAGAATATATCGATAAGATGGAGACACCATACATAAAATTCTCCTACGAACTATTTGGTGGAGAATCATATGGATACGGATTGATTATTACTCCCAATTTCTTTGGATATAAGCTTGTCGGTCACTCTGGTTCTCTACTTGTACACACCGGATACATCGGGTATATTAGGGAAAAAAATATTGGTGTGGCATTACTGGCAAATGCTTCCGGATATAGACTGTCATATATCGGTGCATATATCCTCGCATTATTATTAGACAAAGACCCGATGAAGATCCATTTTATAAAAAATGAAGAGATTATGAAGAAGCTGGAGGGAGAGTATAAGACCTATATGGGTACTATGACTGCTAAGGTTGTCAAGAGAGACTCATTGTTATATCTCATTATGAAAGAAGGAGCGCGAGAGACTGAGATCCCACTATTTCCACAAGAGCTTAGAGAGGACTATGCCTTATTCACCACAAACGTCTCATGGAGAGAGTATCAAATAGAGTTCACTATCTCTGAGGATAAAGTGGACCTAATATATGAACGATATAAATTTCGTAAACAGCTATAGAATCTAGAGAAGAACATTGGAAGAAAAGACGAAGGATAAAAAGTGTATTTGAGGATGATACCATGACGATGCCAAGTAGATGGTTATTCTTATTGGATCTAGATGGGACATTATGGGATAATGAAGATATCTCATTGCTTAATCCCCCCTTCAAGAAGATAACTGAAGATACTATTGTAGACTCCAATGGCATAAAAGTAAGGCTGAATAAGGATATGGTCAAATTATCAAAATGGGCTAGAGAGAATGGAGGGATAACATCCACGTTATCTTGGAATATACCCGATAACGCTATTGCTGCACTTCAAGCATTTCAGGTGATTGACTTATTTGATTATATAACTATAGAAAATACCCATAGGAAGGATAAGATGATTATAGAACTCTTGGAGAAAATTAGAGCTGAGAAGCGGCTGGAATTTAAACCATGTGAAATAGTCTACATTGATGATAGAGATATACATATTACAGATATATACACCAACATAGGGCCCATTAATTTCTTACATGCATGGGTAGACTTTAGTACATTTGAAGAAGCAGTTCATTTAATAACTAACGCCCTTGAGAAATGTAGATAAGGAAATTGTATCTTACGGCACCTCATTTGAAATAGACAAGGACAAAAACTATAGGTAAGGAAAAGGAGATGTGATTAAGAAACTCATCTTTCCTATGTATAGACGAGTTATCACAACATTACTGCTAAAAATATAATTATTACACCCAGTAGGACGCCGACAAAGGAGAGAGACCATCCGAGATATTTTTGCTATTAACCTCTCGTCACTACTTTCATCTAATTGTCTTGCTGGACTGGCTATCATCAGTTCAACTACAAATTATAATAAAAACAAGATTATTTTTCCTAATAGTGAGGTCCCAAGGACATAATATAGAGGAACTATGAGACAGGAAAACTATGTCCATATAACATGGGTATGCTTGTGATGCTAATTAAATCAGCCATCGTCTACTCAAATCTTCCAGTTTTTTACCAACAGTGTTTCCCAACCCACCTGCCATTTTCCTTCAGTAGAAGATAGACTGGAAATAGAGATCATGCCGAAGTATATGCCTCTATCGACCAGATAACCACAGCTAAGACACGAATCCACCCCAGGAGAGCAGATAGGTATTCTAACAAATCATTCGCCTCTTAGAAAAATACATGAAGCATCTTATAATATCGACAAATATGAGGATACCCCTAATATTTAAGGGTAGACCTCATATTAAATCACATCGTGTATCTAAAGGCTTAAATCGTTTTAACTAAAATTGGTACTATTTTTATTAATAGTGAAGAACCATGTCTTCAGAAGGTTATTCTAAAGATCATATACTTAATTTATTAAGAGAGTATTCTGAAGAGGACTTGGACCCTCATTCTGGGAAACTCTTTTCACATATATATGCAACTGGACTTAGAGAACTAGAGGAGCTGGCTAGAGAAGCCTACAATATGTATATGGATAAGACCATGCTCAATTTTACAGTTTATCCAAGTATACTTAAGATGGAAAATGAGATCGTTTCTATTACAAAGAAGTGGCTACATGGAGATAAAGAGGTTGTTGGTAACTTTACTTATGGTGGAACAGAGAGCATATTTCTGGCTGTTAAGACAGCGAGAGATTATTATATTAGTAAAGGAGGGGAAAAACCAGAAATATTGTTACCGGCTACAGCCCACCCTGCATTCTACAAATCAGCCCACTATCTAGGTATTAAAATAGTTCAGGTCCCAATTAACAGAGATACTTTAAAGGTCGATATTGAGGAGCTTAAGGAAAGAATCTCAGAAAATACTTGTATGATAGTCGGCTCTGCACCCAACTACCCCTATGGAGTGATTGACGACATCGAGGATATTGGTGATATCGCGAGTGACAAAAACATCTGGTTACATGTAGATGCATGTATTGGAGGTTATATTTTACCGTTTTTAAGGAGATTGGGTGAGAATGTTCCTAGATTCGATTTTGAGGTTGAAGCAGTTACATCCATATCCACAGACCTCCACAAATATGGATATACTCCTAAAGGTGCCTCTGTCATATTATACAGAAATAGGGTTCTGAGGTTATATCAGATATATATAAATGCAAGTTGGCCCGGCTATCCACTTGTCAATACGACGGTACTATCCACAAGATCGGCGGGGCCGTTAGCTGCTGCATGGGCCGTTCTAAATTACCTGGGGGAAGATGGATATCTAAAACTAGCTAGGAAGATACTAGAGACAAAGAAGAAATTATTGAAGAAACTACCAGAACTTGGTTATATGATCATGGGCGAGCCTCAGTCCAGTATAGTTACATTCACCTCGGAAGATATAAACATCTTCCTACTAGCGGACTACATGAAGAAAAGAGGATGGTATATTCAGGCACAGCCAGGTTCAAGGCATTTGGGTTTTCCACCCAGCATACATTTGACACTAAGCCCGGTACATCATAGGGTTATAGATGAGTTTCTAGAAGAGCTTAAAGATGCTACAGAAAAGATACGGGAAATGCCTGAGCCCCCTGCAAGACAGATAGCTGAGATATTAGGTGGAGAATCAACTGGATTAGAGAAAATAGATGTGTCTTCTATAATGGATATGCTTGGAATTTCAGAGGGTATCAGCGGCGATATGGCTTTAATTAATATGCTGATGCATGAAATGCCGCCAAAGATGGTGGAGTACCTGTTTAAGCACGTAGTGAATGAGTTATTTACCCAAGACTAAGAATCAATGTGGGTTTAACATACCGAATATTTTTCTATTTTTACCATAGAATTCCCTGAATATCCTGAATAACTTGTCATAGACCTTGACTGAAGACTCGTTAGGTACAAATATTTTGTCCACCTGATAATGGGCAACGGCCTCAGCGAAGTCCTTATAGATATCTAAGCCTACGGCAGCTATTGTTGCAGCTCCCCTTAGGCATGCATCTCCAGGGTCACGCATCCGCCTAATTTTTACGTTAAGGACATCTGCCATTATTTGACACCAAACATCGAATAATGCACCGCCACCTACTATATTTAACTGATTATTGGAACCTGTTATCTTAGAGAAATATATGTAGGCCCATTTAATGTTATACGCTACTCCCTCCATAACGGCCCTCAGGACATCTCCTTTACTATGTGTAAAGGAAAAGTTTATCAAACCTCCTCTAAGTGAGGGATCATCAACTGGAGATCTTTCGCCATATAGCCATGGGAAGAATAGGAGGTTATTACCACCTATGGGAGATTTATTTACGGCCTCTTCCACCGAGGAATAGTCTCTCTCATTAAAACCGAGAAGGCTCATCATCCATTCAATCGCGCCCGCCGCTACCTCCTGCTCTGCGATCAAGAGATACTTCCTCGGTATGGCACTTAATAGACTACCGATATAATGAGAGACGTCTGTCTTCCGCTTACTGATATGAGCAGCTATCCAGTCGCTTGTCCCTATGTATATATGAGGTTCCGAATCATTAATAGCACCAGATCCGATGGCGGCAGATGCAACGTCACCAGAGCCTACAAAGACAGGTATACCATTTTTTAATCCTAGTTCACCAGATGCTTCAGGCGAAAGTTTTCCCGCGACCTCAATAGAGTCCTTGATCTCAGGAAACATATCTATCGAAAGGTTATAATCTCTAAGTAATGAGGATTCCCATATTGCACGGTTATTACGTGCATCTACAAGCCATGTCAGATGAGCCTCGTCTTGACTAGTCACAATGGATCCTGTACATTTAAATATTAAAAAACCCTTTACATCCAGAAATTTACTGGTTTTACTATAGATATCTGACTCATGCCTTCGGATCCAGATTATTTTTGAAAGGGGGTCTTTGCCTGTTTTACTAGGTGCTCCACCAGTATATCTCAGGAACTTAAGCAGTCTAAAAAGGTTGTACCCCTCTATTTTAGGAAAACCCGTCCATATGTCCTCAGGGAGACCTGCAGCACGTTCATCGAGCCATATTATTATGTTTCGAAGAGGATAACCTGAAGCATCAATAGGTAGAACACCCGCCATGTGCGCAGTGAAGATTATTCCTAAGATT
Source organism: Nitrososphaeria archaeon (assembly GCA_027000765.1). Lineage (GTDB taxonomy): Archaea > Thermoproteota > Nitrososphaeria > Geothermarchaeales > JDFR-13 > Geothermarchaeum. The sequence continues at coordinate 13,991 of JALTNJ010000117.1, forward strand.
TCATCTGGTGACACGTCATCTGATTCTGAAATAAGTTTATTAGTCAGGTCCACAACCTGATTCCATAAGGTATCCGGATCTTGCTCAGCCCATCCATGATGGGGATACTCTATTCTAGAGGGAGTTGAGGCTTTTGAGGATACAAGAAAGTCAGAGGTATTAACCAGACCTGCTTTAATTGTAGTAGTTCCTATATCAAATGCAAGTATAAATTTATTGGACATTATATTATCTCCCTCCATAACCCACATGGATTTCTAAAAACATTTTGTCTGGGTATATGGCAACTTATAATAAAAAAATATTTTACGTTATTATTAGAATCTTTAGACCTAAGGATAGAGACTCCTAATAAATAAATCTTTTATAATCCTTATGACCATTATTTCTCAAATACTAGCTCTTCACGTTTAATACGACCGATCTCACCTGCTCTACGAAGCGCCAGCTTCACCATTATGGGACCTATTATCAATAGTATAAGTGTAGCGGAAATTAAGGTGTTCACTATCCTGGTTCCATATTCCATACCTACTGGACCCAATTCTTTCAGTGAGAAGTATAGGTGGGTTGCTAGTCCAAGGGCTATCCCAGCTTGGGAATATAGAGAGATACCTATGTTTTTCTTTATATTATCACCTGCCTTAGCAAGCCATGCACCAAATGTAGAGCCGCTGGTCTTGCCAAGCATACTTAACCCGAGGTATATTACTCCTGTTAAGCCCAGTACAGGAAGAAGATAAATATTCATCCTAGCACCAATCAAGACGAAGAAGACTGTAAATATAGGGGCACTCAACTCCCTAATCGCATCTATAGCCGAGTCAGATCCCTTATAGAAGTTCGCAAATAAGATGCCAACTATCATCGTAGATATAATCTCGGAAGCCTCGAAAATCTCGGCGATTCCACTTGTGAGAATGACTATCCCCATAGCCATTACGAAAACATCTTTTTTCTTATGTAGAATACGGATGAATAAAGTCATTATTACACCAAATAAAGTACCTATCACAATCGCCAGCCCTATGTTATTCATAAAGTATCTCAATGCATCGAATATGGAGAGTTGAATATGTTCAAGAGACGCAACTACATATGTACTTGTAATTGAATATACAAAAACAGTTGCGATGTCATCGAATCCAACTAGAGCTAATATTGTTGTAGTCAGTTCTCCCGCTGCACCATATTCCCATATGACATCTGCAGTGGCGGCAGGCGCAGTTGAGATAGCGAGAGTCCCAAATAGGATGGCGAGAAGCGGCTCTCCAGTAAATAGGTAGACTCCAGTGGCGACAATTGAAAATGTAAATATAACTTCAAAGCTTAGTATGGATAATATTATTAGTCCTAGCTTTCTCAGCTCCTCAAATTTTAGTTCAGCTCCAATAAAAAAACCGAAGAAGGCTAAGGCTAGATCTACGAGTGGTTTATAGTGGTCAAGTCTTTCAATGTTTAATATTCCTAAAAACGACTCTCCCAGAATCACACCTATTAATACGATGCCTACTACCTCAGGAATACCAATTTTATCGAAGAATCTACCTCCAATTATACCTAGGAAAACCGCAATCCCTATTATTGCGAAGTCCGTCATTAAAAAACTCATTCTAAAAAATACTATGCGGAGGATAATCTAAAAATTATGTACAAGTAGATTAAAATAAAATCTAGTTTTCTATATCCATGGTGTGAAAACCACCAGGACCGTTTTGTTTTCTTGATAGCCATCCTTGCTTGTTCATTGTTACTAGGGAATATATTTTCACCCAAAACATCATGAAAAGAAACCATGGTAGTAATATTAGCCATAGCCACTTCCTTTTCTTCCCTCCACGTATTGGGAAGAGTATCTTTACAAATCTTGTCAACACTAACCCCAAAGATAGGATTCCTATCCTCAATATTATATCGAACCAAGTTGTTCCAAACCAGAACCAGTTTAAGGATAGAACGCTATTTATGAATACATATAGCATAAGTAGCATCATAACCGTATTTAACCATGTGGATAACATCTGTAATAGAGCTGCACCTTTTCTCCATACCCATAGACCGTCCCAAGTAAGTGCCCTTGATGTCCTCCTAGCACTATTCCTAAACCATCTTAACCGTTGTTTAAGGAGGCCTTTCATTGTAGAAGGAGATACTGTCTCCACATAAGAAGTTGATTGATATTTAGTCTTCCAACCATTCTCCAAGAGTAGAGATGTGAAGCGTCCATCATCACCAGATATACACTGAGTTCTAATAAACTTCTCATCTAGCATGTCGGATAAGAGAGGAAGAACTGCTTTTTTACGATAAGCTACGCAACGCCCACCTAGAACAGTCACTTGATTGAATATGCTTAACATCGGTACTGTAATAAGGTACTTTATTCTTTCACTTATCATATTAAAGAAACTTGCGATATTAGTGTATGGTTTGTATATTCTCTGATCTGCCACTACACCACCTACCACGGGGTCTTCAAACGGCTTTATTAATTCAGGGATCGTCTGATTATTTACAAACGTGTCCGATTCTATCACGACAATGATATCTTCCTTAGACGATGCTATGCCTAATGCTAATGCAGGTCTTTTACCGGGCTCTGAAGAGAGCACCTTAAATCTACTGTCTTCGGCATAATTGGATAGGATATCTGAAACTAGATCAGGTTCACGCGTATCAGTTACAACTATAACCTCTGATACGACATTATCTGGATAACTCCTTATCTTATCTAGAGACTTGTGTAGAATATCCATATCCTCATTATACGTGGGAACTAATACGGTTACGGGAGATGAGTATTCGTTTTTAACGGGTCTATATAATCTACTTAGAATAAGCTTCAAAGTCCAAACTCCCCAAAAGTATCCTACAATTATTAGGAACAGCGTCAGCTGCCCACCAAATAGGAACCTGAAGAACTCTAATAGGGTGGCTATCAAGCTACATCACCATGTGTAAAGATCTTGGTGACAAGCATTGGTGACGGCTTCCATTTAGGCCCTGAATCAATAGCTGGTAAAGCCTCGTCTAGAGTAGCAAGACGGATCATTTCCGAATTAACGTCAATTGTTGCGTCTAACAAAGGCATTTGAACACCTATTGACCTAGCGAAATATGACAATGCAGCTGCATCTTTAGGCAGACAGCTACCTCCATAAGGCCTTCCACCCACAGTTCCATAGCCATTGTTCCAGTACCCCTCTGCTATATTTGAAGCTATTTCGAGGGCTTTGTTGCTGTCTAAACCAAGTTTTTTTCCTAGGAGCCATATCTCATTGGAGAATGATATTTTTAGAGCGTTAAAAAAGTTAGATATGTATTTAATCATCTCAGCGGTCTCAATATCAACTCTATACTTAGTTGCTGGTATATCATTATAAATTTTCTCCAGAATACTCCCTGAAGCCTCGTCATACTCTCCTATTACAATACCCCATGGATTTTTAGAATCCTCTATGCTTGAAGAGGCTCTTAAGAACTCAGGTTGATAGCAGACTTTGAAATCATCACCAGCTGTTAATCCTGAGGCATTCTCCAGTAGAGGAATAAGGATATTCGTCGTAGTAGTCGGTGGAACTGTACTTCTAATCACTATAAGTGGGGTCTTGCTCGTAGAGACATTTATCTGCTTCCCTAGAGAAACGAGGGACTCCTTCAAATAATCGAGTTGAACCATACCACCAACATCCATGGGGGTTGGAACACAGACCATTATGATATCAGCTAAGTAAGTTCCTAATTCATCGTAGGAAGATACTGCCTTTAAATTATCATTTTTTAAATCATCGACTTTCTTCGTATCTATATCCAAAAAGACAGTTTTATGTCTTTTTTCTATGAGAGAAAGCCCCGTAGCCTTTCCAACAACACCTGCGCCAATAATCAAAATATTTTCCATAGAATTCTCCTTCCAACTACTATATGCACCATATGTATATGAGGAAGGTATATACTTTTGTAAAGTATTTCGTAATAAAATTTTTCTTTTAATAAGGAGATAGTTGAAATATATAAAATAATTAACGGAGGTTTCTTTACATATTATGGGAGGGGTTTAACGACACAATGTGTTTTGGTGATAATTCAACCGATTGGAAGTTTTGTATTATACATTACTTGGGGTAAGAATCGGGCTATGATATATCGCTGGATCTCATTTGTCCCTTCATATA
>JALTNJ010000118.1 GCA_027000765.1 Nitrososphaeria archaeon
CCTACCTCATCCATAATCCAGTTGAGAACAGGCCCATATATCGTGTGGAAAGCGGATGGCGCACCCTGGGAAAGCCAGGCCCATCTCTCAATCCCATATCCAGTATCTACGGTAAGTATTGGGGTCTGGATAAGCTTATTGTCCACAATCTCATACATCATAAATACGAGGGTAGAGACCTCCAGGCCCTTTACAATACCCTCTACATCTGGCCCCGCATTGCCTCCCCCGACCCAGAAGTGCTCTTTATATGTGATTAAATCACCTGGTATACCCAATTCACTTGTGGCGAACTCATGGTGATAGGCTATCGTCCCATCCTTCCAATATAGGAATTTACCGTCTTCAGTCCTATTAAAGGCATGTGCACCACCCATCTCAAATATGGTTAGATGACGCCCAGCCGTTAAGCCGACGTTCAATATATCTTCAAACCTTAGACATGGCTGGCTTACAACAAGTGGATTAGCAGGGGGCTCGGCGAGGCCAGCGGTTACATATGGCTGGAAATCCGCTATCGACGCGATTGTAACTAGAAGGTCATCCCTCCATCTAGCGACAACGGGATATGGGTCTATAATCTCATGCCCATTTTTCTCGAAAAACTTTAGAAATAGCCTCCTCATCTCACTAACAGTGTATCTACCTCTGGTAGGTGGCTTACCTAGAAACTCGTAATCAACACATGGAGTCTCGCCACATACCTCTTGATCGGGATTAGGGGTCCAGAAATATGCTCCACACTTAATACATTTCTTCCTAACATACCCATTTTCCTTCATGAAATCAATATTAAATTCATTTGGATCGATTTTGAATTCCATATTACCACTCCTAAATATGTTATTATTAGGGTTCCGCTGCTTAAAAAATTAGAGTGTATAGTGACGCTGAAAAGTAAATTTACCTATATGAAAGCTAAACAAACGGTTTAAATCGGGAGTATCCTCTAAAATTGGAAATTGAAAATCAAAAAATAACGCAGAAGGATGATTAGGGGGAAGATAGTAGAAAATTAAGGGATTTAGGAGGTTAGCCGAATAAGGCGCCTAGACCCTCTAGGGCCTCTTCCTCTTCCTCCTTCTCCTCCTTCTTCTCCTCCTCCGGCTTCTCCTCCTTAGCCTCTTCAGCTGGAGCAGCTGGAGCAGCAGCAGGTGCAGCCACTGGTAGTGCAGTAGCGCTCTCCAAGACCTCCTTAATGTCTATGGAGCTTAAGGAGGATACTAGTGACCTCACCATTCCATCATCGACTTCCTCTCCGATGGCAGTCATTATCTTCTTAATATTCTCCTCATTGATCTCCTTACCAGACTCATACAACAGCAATGCAGCATATATATATTTCACTCCTTAACACCTCACAATCAACTATTCACATATTCATCTAAAAAACAAATATATAAATATTAAGAAGCTTCAGCTCTCTGCTGGAGAGCCAAAGCCTTGGTGTACGCGGCTATGACGATATCCTTAATTGTCTCTGGAGTAATGAACTCGCCCTCAACCGCCAGTTTCTTAGCGTGTAGATAGGCCTTGAGCAATAACTGACTGACGTTGTACTTCGTTGGATACCCGAGTTCAAGCGTGAGCTTGAAAGCGTTTCCAAACGCCTCTGAAAGCTCTGACTTAATTTTCTCAAGGTCAGGTATCAGGTATTCTCTTCTAATTAGTATATTATCCTTAAAGTCATATGCAGCCTTGAGGTTAACCTTTGATTTAATCGGCTTAATACCCAGTTTATTCAATAGGTTCGCCAGGTTAGGCGATATCTTATCACCGGCACGGGCAACGAGGGTATCCTTAACCACGTTAATTGCGCCGCCGACGATCTTAGTTGGAATACTGAGGTTGGAGAATAGGCTGATAACAGGCCCAGGTGGAATACCCGTATTACCCTCCGGTATCACGATATCCACTGGAGTTATGTCTCCGGGCGACGCGGCTATATCAACCTCATACTTATCCAGCTCCATAGCTATCCTAATCGGGTCTTCATTTGTAAATATGAATAGTATCTGTCCAAACATCTCATCCTTAAGCTTCTCAGCCGCCTCAGGATATATCTTCTCCAATGCCTTGAGGAAAACGGTCTTCTTACCTCCCTTTATCCTGAACCCCAGCTGTGGCTGTAGCCTCCTAACCTCGTTCAACATCGAGGCCTTAAGCCTAGTTGAGTCTACTAATATCACGTATCTATGCTCTTGGATAAGCTTACTAAATTCCTCGAAAAGCTTCTTCTTCCTATCTTTAGACCTAGGAACATACATCATCTTTACATCACCCTAATAGATGGGCCCATACTGGTCTTGACATATATCTTCTTGATATATGACTTCTCAGGAAGCTTGCCTTTAATGGCCTCTATAACGGCCATCGCGTTTTCAGCCAGCTTCTCATCATCCATATCCTCAGTCCCAATTGCAACGGCCACCATCGGATTATTCCTAACATTAACTGAAACAGATGATCTTAGGCCTTCTATAATAGCCTTTACATCAGCGTTTGGCGGCAGTATCTGAGGCATCTTCCCCCTTGGACCCAATACTGAACCCATGACCCTACCTACCTTGGCCATGAGCTTCGGCTCCGCCAAGAAGAAGTCGAATTCACTAGCGAGTTTCTTTATATCCTTCTTAGAACCCGCTACGTTATCAATATCCTTCTCACTGATAACCCTGTCGGCACCAGCCTCCGCCGCTGCTTCGGCTACAGCACCATCAGCAAATACAGCGACCTTCTTATCCTTACTGGATTTATGTGGAAGCCTGATAACCATCCTAATTCTATTCTCAGGCCTCTTCAAATCGATTCCGGATATTGCGAGCATTAGCTCAACCGACTGGAGGAAATTCCTCTTTTTACTCTTCTCCTTAGCCTCTTTAATGGCCTTCGCCAACACATCCTTATTTATCTTCTCTATAAGCTCACTCATCTAACCCACCTACTCAGAACCATATATCTTATCGTCATACTCTCCATTCTTAACCTTTGCAGTTACCTCCTTGGGATTCATACCCTCTATTGTTACACCCATACTTACACATGTACCTATGACCTGGAGAACGACCTTCTTAAGATCATCCATCTCCAGCTTCTGATTAATTATCCTACTTATCTTAACCACCTGATCAAATGTCAAGTCGCCCACGAACTCCCTACCAGGGTTGGAGGAGCCCTTCTCGATACCAGCCTCCTTCGCTATCAACGCCGAGGCTGTTGGGATACCGACCTCGATCTCAAATTCCTTTGTATCGACATCGACTATTATCTTGACTGGGACACGCATACCTTTAAAGTCCTTGGTCTTCTCATTTATCTGGTCGACGATCTGCTTTACATTAACGCCTAATGGACCTAGTGCAGGGCCTAGTGGTGGACCTGCTGTAGCAGCTCCTCCGCTAACCAATGCCTCAACAACCTGCTTCTTACCCATTTACACTCACCTACCGATATTCTTCTTCTTGAGATTAGATACGGATATTATTATTGGGATCGGAGAGATCGATGCATCCTGAAGCTGTATAACAGCCTCCCTCCTATCTTTTTCACCACGGATATTTATAACTTTTGCACTCATGCCCTTAAAGGGCCCGGAGACTATCTCCACGATATCCCCTATCTCGATAACCTCCTCCTCCTTCTCAAGCTCTAGAAGGGTCTTAACATCATCTTCAGAGAGGATTCCCGGGATAACCCTCTTAAAATGCTTTAGATCCTCAAATACCTTGACAATATCCGTATAGCTAAATGCCTCTACAATCAAGACACCTTTTAGAGATGGAGGGACAAATACGGATCTAACCCTAATATCCCCATCTGAATTCTTAACCCGTAGCTCGATGATACGGGCTATATGCTCCTCCTGGCCACCAGTCACTGACACCATGAAAAACTTGTATTTAGGCTTTGACTCCTCCATCTCCATAAGACACCTACCTAACGATGAATAGACCGAATAACATCTTTATCGTAAATGCGATGACGCCTAATAGAGAAACACCTAAGAATATCAGCTTTGTATATTGCCAAAACTCCTTCCAATCCGGCTTCCTAGCCAGCTTCAACACCTGAATATACTTTTTAAATATAGCCACAGTCTACCACCGCCTATTCCAAACATCCATAATATTTATTTTTGCTTCAATTGATATACACAAATCCAAACCTATATAAATATTATTTCTATTTATATTGGGAAGACGTGGAGAAATAGTAATGAAGTGATAAATATATTATAAATATTTAATCATAATGATTATAATAAAAAACCTTGTTCCCAGATATAGCCTTCCTATGCTTTAATTACCTCAAAGCCTCTTTCAGTCAGCTCATTGTATAACTGTCTTCTAATACCGCCTGGAATACCCTTCCAGTTGAATATGGCGGTTTTAGTATTGCTAGTCTTTTTAAACGCATCCATTATAATATCAATGCTAGTGTTTCCCAGCACGTGTTTAGAGAGGATATGGCCAAATGCATATCCTTTTTCAAGTGCATATCTAGTGAAGGTAGGTGCATAGTGTGGCCCTCCAAAGCCGACTGCAGGGACTCCCTCAAGAGGGGATTCAATAGCCTTTAAAACCGAGTCTACAGCAGCCTGTATCGCCTTCCTATCCTTCCACTGTTCAATTGAAGAACCGACCTCCACGAAGAAGGATGGCGATGGGATTTCCGAAGGCCCGTGATGCGTCACCTCAAGAGATACGTGATACTGTAGGCCACGCTCCCCAGCTATTTGGTTCATGTATACCAAGGTGCTTCTCATTAAAATAGGGTGGCTGATGGCTAGGGAATAGGGTTTTCCTCCATATGCAGCTTCCCCAGTTGGATTACCTGTTACATGTACACTTAAAGTGGGGGAACCGCTTCGCGAACTATGTCTAGATAGAAAGACAATCGTCTTAGGACTCATACCAAGCTGCTTATCCACTTCATCTGAATAGATAATATCGTTGTCTATATATGCTAGGTACCAGTCATGCTCCTCAAATTGTATAACGTCTTCACATACCTTGTTATAGGAGTAGAGATCGCATAAGTATTCAGCCATTAAAAGACCAGCGGGATCCTTACGACTTACAATGAATAAAAAAGATGGAGTTATAGAAGCCATCTTAAAACCGCCTTCTGCATATGAAGCCTGTTCTCAGCCTG
>JALTNJ010000119.1 GCA_027000765.1 Nitrososphaeria archaeon
CATCGGTAGTTGCTTCCTTCTGAGTCGTATAGTGCTTTTAGGTATTGTTTTACTGTGTCTTTATCGTGTTCTATATAGGGTTTTAGTGTCTGGAGTGTTTGTTTCTGGTACCATATGGAGAATGCTTTTGACTTGTAGTATACTCTCCATTGCCTCCGGTCTCTCCTGTATGTTGGTTTCTTAATTGGTTTTTCTAGTGTTTTGGCTAGGTTTCTGCTGAATGTCTCTGCGAAGCTGTGGTCTTTGACTGAGAGCTCTATCTCGTGGTGGCTGCCTTGGATATGGAGGTTGGCGTCTCCATGTAGGGCGCCGAGTGCATACGCCAGTTCCTTTGATGGTTTGGGCCTCCATCTTGTGGATGGTGGCCTGCTTAGGTTGTGTCTCCAGTAGTATAATGTGGTTTTTGGTATGCCTGTTAACCGGGATACGGTTGTCAGACCAAGGCCTTTTTTGAGGAGCCTCATGGCCCTCTGGTATTCCTCGGGTGAGTATCGCCTATAGCCCACATGGATCCCTCCATAGACATTGGTTTGGAGAATATCTCCATAAGGAGGGGTTTCCAGAGGTCTTATAAACACCTATTTTAACAGGAGCCTAGAGTCTAGGTTGGGATTCCAGTGTTTATGGGGGATAGATGTAGGAGACTCCTTTTTTATGGAGGGCTAGCCATATCTAATTTGATAACGATAGTAACAATATTTTTAGATTATTTCAAATGCCTTTTTTGAGAATCCGGTTAACCTAGTGTATTTTTCGAGGCCGTATTCCTCTATTATCTTCTTGGCTTTTTCCGTATATTTGCTTCTTGTCATATTATCGATTTCCTCAAGCCATTTGGGGAATATCTCCTCTTCCTCACGATGGTTGTGCTCCATCAGTATCTTGAAATATAGGTTTAGGCGTCGCCTATAATTTTCCCAGTCCTTATCGACACCATATTCAATCGTCCTATTCCCCAGTGTCTCCAGCAGCTTATGGTCGTTGCCTATCCACTCAACTAGCTTAGCGTATTCCTCATATTCCCCTATATAATGTTCTCTAAGAACTGGGAACACGATCTCATCCTCTATCTTGGCGTGGCAATTCACAATGAAATCATGTAAATTACTGAACTCGTATAGGCTTATCTCAAGAGGCCTACATCTAGCCAGTAATCTAATTGATAGATGATCGACCATCAGTATCTCAACTACATCCATAGGTATACCATCACCAAATGATTATTTCAACCAGGGATATAATCAATTTTATTCACCGTCCTCCACTATAATTGGATCTGGAGACCACCGTTATTTCTTGATGGGTAGTTCATCCTTATCGTATAGGTAGAATGCTAGTGCCAAGAGTATCGGCCATATATAATAATAGTATATTGACCAGCCATACTGGTATACCGAGATATCTATCTTGGGTGAAGCACCTAACGCGAATCTACCCATAGCGACTTTAAGCATATACGTGCCCTGTGGATAGAGCTCGCCTCTATACATTATGATGTTCTTAGCTGGATAATTTATTCTGCTGACAGTCAGCTTCGTACCCTCCATATCCAGGAAGACGTCCACCACTGTGGATAAAGTGACTTTACTCGGGTTGTCAGGTGAGACATATACTTGGGTAGTGGAGTTATGGACCTCGTAAGACAAGTATTTTATCGTCACCCCATATGCCTCCATAGAACCTTTTTCATATATTTCCTCTACAACCCCCTTATCACTATAGGTGTATGCAGCGTAGAATAGGATTAGGAATAGGAGGAGTATAATCGTGTATAGGTGTAGGCCCTTAGCACGGTCCTCCCTCTTATGTATAAATAGGAATGCTGCCACAGCTAGGCCGACTAGGCTCAGTAGATATACGGCTGGAGTCGGGTCATATAGTTTGTATGTCTTTGCTCCTATGCTCATGAAGATGAAGAGGAAGAGTATCCCATATATTAGGTAGAAGTTCTTCCTCCACCTTACTATAAGTTGCACAACAGGGGATATAACCACGGATAATATGAATAGTATTAGTACGGCCTCGGAATATTCGGGGCTTGGCCGTACAGTCTTACCGGCTGAGAAGTATATTGATAGGCTTAGAGTCATATACAGCGTCGCCAGTATAATTATGAGATAGATAGATGATGACGAGACTCGGACGAAGTACTGCGTCTCCTCAGAGAGCCATGGATAGAATGGTTTCTTAAATATCCTTGTACCCAGTATTAGGGAGGCGAAGATAAATGAGGAGACTAGGCCGACGACAAGATCCTCAATTAATATAGCGTGCTCCACGTTTAGGATGAGGGGTATCTTTAGATGTAGGACTAGGATTAACGAGTATATTATAGTTAGATAGCTGGAGAACGGTAGGACGCCTATCGACCTCTTCTCAGCCAGCTTCGAAGAATCCTTAATAAAGAGTATGGATATGATGAATCCGATTATAAGTAGGTCGATCGTCGACCATTCTAAAAAGCCCCGCCTAGAATAGAATACATTGTTGAAATATATTCTCAGGATATACTCTATAGCCAAGAGTATTAGGGAGATGTCTATAAGGCGGGAAGCCATTTTATATAAGACGGGTATACGCTTCTCCCACATAGCTAGATATATCAATGCCCCAGTTATCGAGAAGGCAATAGCCAGTATAGCTACTCCCTGTATAGATAATATAATCGGGCTAGACTGGAGTGGATAGCCTCCACTACCCTCATTCACAATCGTTTCAAAAGTATTGAATAAACCTGGGTATAGATAGTTTGCAAGGATAGCTGGCGTCAGCAACGCGGTTCCAATGAGAAACTTTCTATACGGCTCTCTATTCAAGTAGCCGCTGTATAGAACTCTAAATACAATCGTCATAAGCCCTAGGATTAGTAGGAGAGTCAGGCCGGGCACTGCATATAAGAAGGCTATACACCTATCTAGTATAGTTGAGCCGCTATAGAGGTATTCAAAGACATATGGATATTTAAAGTCCAGCTGATACATGTGGTATGAGACCCAACTGGCTACCCCTGCTATTGAAGCCATGTAAACGGTGAAGACGATCTTCTCCATCCTCCTCCTCTTAATATTATATCTCTGGAGAAGTACGGCATAGAATATAGAAAGGACTATAGGTAGGAGAAACAGTATATTCTCATAACTCCACATAGGCTATATCACCCTATTGGATAGTGACCTCGCTAGTGTAACCAGCAGCCTCCTGTCAAATGGGGATAACGGCAGGTCGTTTAAAATCGCTATCGCCTTCTCAACATATCTAGTGATAAGTTTATAGGCTCTTTCAAGCGCCTCCTCAACACTAATCTTATACTCCCTCATCAACACATGAATTAGATTCGGCTTATTCTCGTCATTACCAACCGGCTTACCCATCAGCCTCGGGTCGCCTATGACATCCAGCATATCATCTCGATACTGGAAAGCCATGCCGAGATAACGGCCGAGGCTACTCAAGGTATTTGTATACTCCCTCTTATCCGATATAATCGCCACGGCCTCCATGATATGTTCGAAGAACGCAGCCGTCTTCTTATAGACAATTTTATTATATGTCTCAAAATCAACCTTATCCAAGTTATTTGTATATATGAGTTCAAGCGCCTCCCCATCACATAGCTTTAAACCCGCCTTCGCAAAAGTCTTGATAACCTCACCGCCCAGCTTAGACAATATATAATTTGGATAAATTATGAGGGCGTCACCCGCTATAATAGCCCTCTCCAAACCATATTTCTCATGAACCGTCTCAACACCTCTACGAGTACAGGCCTTATCGATAATATCATCGTGTATAAGGCTGGCGGTATGATAGAACTCGCTTGAAACCGCGAGTGTAATAATGGGGTCTTCCTCAGCTCCCAAGGCCCTACCCACTATATAACTGAATATACCTCTGAGGAACTTCCCCCTACCTAGGAGATGGGAGATGGCGTTTCTAAGGGAGGAGTCCTCTATAGAAAGCTCATTTATATACTCGTTCATCCTATAAACAAGCTTCCGAGCAACCTCTATCAAGATAGACTTTATATCCTCCGGGAACCTCTCCTTCTCCAACAGCGCTACAACGGCTTCTAACGTATACATTTCCACTTCATTCCCCATTACAAAGCAATCTTAATTATTATTAGATAAGACATATTATATATTTATCGTGAATTGAGCCCTAACTAAATACCTTATCCCATTAGATAAATGTATTTCGATAGGGAATATTTTTATGTATAGATAGTATATTTGAAGGCGGGTTTCTAATATGATAGGATATATTGGGATAACGGCTGGAATAAGTATGGTATTTGGATTATTCATCACTGGAATAATGATATTGTTGTTCAAGGACATGTATAGGGTATATAAAGATTTCCACCCGATTGAGCTTAGAACAACTCTGTACTCCTTCGCATCATTCCTATTTGCGGCTCTGAGCCTAGGCATACTCAACATAGTCTCGGTTTTACTATCCATGGACTATTTCTATAGCACAACGGAGATACCGTTGTTCGTACATGAACTCTCATTCATAATCTATAATATCTATTTGGCGATAGGCCTTGGACTCTTCATATACTCGGGTAGTAAGAAGGGGGATACAGCTGGATATGGGGATATAGCGGTTGCATTAGCAGGTGTAGGATCTATAATGATGGGGCTGATAAAGATATTCTCGATAATAACTGGTCTCGAAGCCTTTATTCTCCTATATTTCTACACTGTGAAGAAGAAGGGGATCGGTAGGCTATTCTCGGGTAAACTATGGACGGGTGCACTTCTACTGATATTCATAGGTAGGGTGATAAACGTCTTGGATCTAATTCCATTATCGTATCTCTCGATATTATATTTCGACTTGTTTGCATTTACAAGCCTCCTAATACTACAGTTGGAGGCGAAGATGGAGTTGAGGGAATGAGACTGTGAAGTATAGACCTGATCTATTGATATTGCTGGATATATTAAACTCAATAGACACAAATGGTGTCACCATTAGCTATATCTCCACATACTCTAATATGCCTAATCCAAGGGTTAAGAATAAGCTTAACCAGATGATTAAGAGTGGGCTTGTCGAGGAGTTTATAGATAAAAACGGTAAGAGGCTATATAGGCTTA
>JALTNJ010000120.1 GCA_027000765.1 Nitrososphaeria archaeon
TGGATGCACTCGTCACCGCTGCAGAGGACTTTTGGGAGGGGATCAGCATCTTCGATGAATACATCCCAGATCAGCTTGGGGCAGTTTTAAAACCTGCGTTGACTGTCTCGGGCGATGGGTTGTGGGGCATTATACATGGATATATGCTTGTCAAGACAGGCTACTTCGACATAGTGGCTGTAGAGGCACATAGTAAGGCAAGTGATATAGATAATATAATGGATGTATGGAGAATAGCTCTAGATCCTCATTACCATAGGCCGATTGTAGACAACGTACATATATTTGCAGGGCTTGAGATGATGAGGTTCATGGAGGAATACAATGTCTCGAGGGAAGCACTGTCAATGATCGTAGTTAAAAACCGGTACAATGCATTGTACAACCCGATGGCTCCATATGGCACTAAGACCGATATAGAGACTGTCAGCAACTCAGAGGTGGTATCCTATCCACTTAGAAAGATGGATATAAGTGAATACTCCGACGGCGCAACCGTCGTGGTCCTCGCTAGTAAGGAAGTTGCCGAGAGATATGATAAAGAGCCTATTTGGATAGAGGGAGTGGGCTGGATCTCTGACTCACCGAATATAGAGGAGTGGGACCTAGCCTGTCCATCACATGTAGTTCTAGCCGCTTCAATGGCATATAGCCAAGCCAATATAGATAATCCATTTAAGGAGATAGACTTGGCTGAGGTCGACGACAGATACTCATATAGAGAGTTCCAGAGCCTAGTTGCACTAGACTTGACCGATGGCTATATGATGGATGAACTAGTATTCGAGGGAGTTATAAGCCCATCCGGAGAACTACCAGTCAATCCATCAGGTGGATACATGGGAATGGGCTATCCACTGGAGGCAGGAGGACTTGTAAAGCTTTATAATGCAGTTGTACAACTACGTGGAGAAGCGGGGCCGATACAGGTCGGTGACGTTGAGAAGGCGGTTGTAATGACGAGGAGGGAGTTCCCATCCCCATCATCAGCTGTAGTCGTGTTAGGGAGGTGAATAAATGTGAGGATGAACATTCATTTTAAGAATAGAGTAGCATGTATAGGAGCTGGCCTAACCCTATTTAGACGAAGACTATTTGAGACACCCAGGGAACTAGCTTGGGAAGCTGCTAAACAAGCCCTTGAAAACGCTGGTATGGAGCTTAAGGACATAGACTGTGTGGTTTTTGGTTCAGCGCCCGACGCATTCGACGGGATACATATGCAGGGAGAATATATGGTTGATGGAGCAGGTGGATACAAAAAGCCATTCACAAGGGTCTATGTAGGCGGAGGTACAGGTGTATTCAGCGTTATAGCTGGATGGTGGCATGTAGCCTCAGGCCTTTGCGACAAGGTCTTAGTTGTTGCCGAGGAGAAGATGAGCCCTGCACTACCCCATCCACAGTATGTGTTCCACCATATCTTCGACCCCATTACTGATAAGCCGCTCGGCGTAAATCTAATATGGATATTCGCATTAGAGATGCATAGATACATGTATAAATACAACATCAAGAAGGAGGATATCGCCCTCGTATCCGTTAAAAACAAGAGAAACGCGTTGGATCACCCTGCTGCACAGCTAGGCGCCAAGATCACTGTAGAGGATGTCTTGAACTCTGAGGTCCTTGTATGGCCGGTTCAGAGGCTTGATATATCGCCTGTATCAGATGGCGCTGGTGCCCTAATCCTCACTAGTGAGGAATATGCCAAGCAGTATACGGACACACCGGTTTGGATAGATGGTGTAGGCTGGAACCTAGATACAACTTACTGGACGAATAGGGACTTGGCATTTCCAAAATATCTCTACTATGCCGGTAAGATGGCTTATAAGATGGCTGGCATACATAACCCGAGGAAGGAGATTGATGTCGCTGAGGTATATGATCCATTCGACTATAAGGAGCTGCATCACATGGAGGGACTGCAGCTTGCTAGGAAAGGAGAGGCACCCATATTAACACGTGAAGGAGTTACGGAGCGTGACGGGGACCTACCTATAAACCCATCTGGAGGGTTACTCGGCGTCGGTAACCCAATTGCCGCAGCGGGTATCATGAAAGTTGCAGAGATATTCTGGCAGTTGAGGAAAGAAGCAGGTAAAAGACAAGTCGCTAAAGACCCGACTACAGGGCTTGCCCAAGCGTGGGGAGACCTTATGCAGATAGGTACTGTTGTGGTTATGAGGGTGTAGGATGGAGGTGTATGATATGGATAAAAACGTAAAGTTACCCGGAACCCCATATAGCTCAGATGATTTTAAGAAGGGTAAGATCCCATATGTAGAGGATGTTCCAAAGGCTAGGTATACGTGGAGCGCAGGAATAGCGATGAGCAGATTCTTAGAGGAGCTTAAAAACGGGCGTATAATAGCGAGGAAATGCCATGAATGCGGGAGAGTATATGTGCCGCCAAGGATGTTCTGCTCATACTGCTTCAGGCCGACTGATGAATGGGTATATGTCAAGGATACTGGTAGGGTCAATACAGCTGTCGTAAGCTATATCGGCGCAGATAGGGGGAAGCTGGGAGAGCCTCTTGTAGTGGCTGTAATTGAGCTCGACGGTGCATCAGAGGGTATGGGTATACTCCATAAACTAGGTAATGTGGATCCTGAGGACGTCAAGAACAGGAAGGTGTTTAACATGAGAGTCAAGGCAGTATGGAAGAAGCCAGAGGAAAGGGAAGGCGCGATTACCGACATACTATATTTTGAGCCTATTGAATGAGGTGGTGGTATGAGTATAGATAAGATACGTGATTTAAAATCGGCTAAGGTAATCCCAGGCGACATGGAAGTAGGTAAATATGTCTATACACTTGGCCTTGCAGGGGAAAAGTTCTTTAATGGGCTTAAGAATGGGAAGATACTGGCCTCTACATGCAAGAAATGCGGCATCACATATCTACCACCGAAGGCATATTGTGAGGAATGCCACGGAGCCATCGATGAATACAGTGAGGTCGGCAAGATTGGTATGGTATACTCCTATACGATACAGTACGTGGATGGATCTGGGAAGAAACTAGATGAGGGAGTTATCTGGGCCTTGATCAAATATGAGGGAGTTAGGGGAGGCATAGTGCATAAACTTGGTGAGGTGGACTACGACCAGCTGTATATTGGCATGCTTGTAGAGCCAGTTTTCAAGAAGAAGGCTGAACGTGAAGGAAAGATAACTGATATACTATACTTCAGGCCGATAAAGCCTTAGACCATTGAGAGGAAACTCTCCACCCTTATTTTTCTATTACATAGGAACCTGGAGATTATTTATTTCTATACACATCTATATGGATTAGTTGGTGAGCACGTACTATGGAGATAAAATTCGGCGAAGAATTTAAACCATCCCCATATCTAAAGAAGGTATATTACATCTACTTTGTAATTACAATTGTAGTAGGTATTTTAACATGGTATATCCCATTCATAATCGCGTCTCTAGAGTATATGTCGTACGTATACCCAGCGGTGATTCTGATAACACTGGGAATAGTCTCCATATTAGGATTCGTTTTATACTGGATACCAAAGTACTATGATTCGATAAGATATGTTTTGGAGAAGGATGAGATTGTTTGGGAGAGAGGTGTATGGTTTAAGAGAACAGGTATCGTTCCCTACAACAGGATTACCAATATAGATATCGTTCAGGGACCGATATACCGCCATTATGGCATAGCGACACTAAAGATACAGACAGCGGGGTACTCCGGTAGGCCTGGGGCGGAGACCAGGATAGATGGAGTTGAGAACTATGAGGAGTTGAGGAACGTGATTCTCAAGATGGTGCATAAAAAGAGGGCTGAGGCAGTTGAAGTATATGAAGAGGCTGATGAGGGAGACGTTTTACATGAGTTGAGGGTTATAAGGAAGCTCTTGGAGGATATCCTTAAAAAATTAGGTTAAAGAGCTATTTCTTAAACAGCCTCCACTTCTCGATTACATAACCATCATCCTGGAATACAGGGTCACCAATCATCTCAGCTTTATACCCGTATTTATCAAGTAATGCGAACATTAATGCCGTAGAGATATGAGGCGGAACCCTACCCTCTTTAATTAGACGTTTAGCGCATCTCTCGATTATTGGTCTAAGCATTTTATACTCGACTATGTCCTCACCAACCTTCTCAACACCTATATCCTCTATGTAACCTACTTTCTTCAGCCAGTCAGCTAGTTTCTTCAAAGCAGTGAAGGGGTCATCTACCTTATCTAGGCCTAATTCACCACTGATCTCATTAAGTACGATTTCCCCGGCTTTCCAGACGACATTCCATGCTTCTTCCTTGATGTAGTCATATATAATGTGGTATACTGCATATAGCTCCAGATCAAAAAAATCGGGGTCAACACATATTTTATGAGACATGACAAGCACCTCCTAAAATAATTTACGGAATCAGCGGCTTATACAAAGATTTATATAATATAACAGTGTTAAGTTTTAATTGTTTACCACTATAACGGTGTTAGGTCATGATCCGAGTTGGTGATAAAGTTCCTGATTTTGAGCTTGACGCTTATCATGAGGGGCAGATTAAGAAGATTCGATTAACTGACTACAAGGGTAAATGGCTTGTCATTGCTTTCTATCCAGCTGACTTTACATTTGTATGTCCAACAGAACTGGAGGAGCTGGCAGAATACTACGATAAATTTAAGGAGGCTGGTGCGGAGATAATCAGTGTTAGCACGGATACAGTTTATGTCCATAAGGCCTGGCATGATACCTCACCTGCCATAAAAAAGGTTAGGTATCCGATGGTTGGAGATCCATCTGGGAAGTTAAGTAGATACTTCGGTGTATACCTAGAGGATGAGGGAGTTACTCTTAGGGCGACGTTTATCGTTGATCCTGATGGAGTAATAAAGGCTATGGATATCCATGACAATAGCATTGGCAGAAGTGCTAGGGAGATACTTAGGAAACTATTGGCGTCGAAATATGTGAGGGAGCATCCGGGGGAGGTTTGCCCCGCTGACTGGGAGCCTGGTAAGGGTACCTTGAAGGTTGATCTCAGTCTCGTGGGCAAGATCTAGTTT
>JALTNJ010000121.1 GCA_027000765.1 Nitrososphaeria archaeon
TTTACTATAATTATGTTTGTACCTTCAATGTTATAGACACATTTCATTATAGATTTTTCATATATATTTTTTGTATTTAATGACGGGATGCCTCTTGTTGAGGTATCCTCCATAGCCATGTTAACTTTAACATTTGAGTTGTCTACATATATTATTTTGGAAAAACTGGTGATTTGTATGACGGATAAACTGGAGTTATATAAGAAGATGAGTGAGCTGGAGGAAGGATATGCAGATGCCTTGGAGGATACTGCAAGGGAGTTGAAGAATCCACTTATTAGGATCATTATTAAAGCTGTGGCGCAGGACTCCATAAAACATTCATTGATATACAAGGCTATTGCCGAGCTTATCGAGGGCCCAGGGCCGATGCTTAGTGAGGAGGAGGCTGATGAAATTGCAAAGGAGATAGAGAGGCATATAAAGGTTGAGGAGGAGATGATTAAATCACTTAATAAGATGTTGGAGCTTGGTGTGGATAATAAGGCTATAGAGTTCTTGGTAAAGGCTATATTAAAGGATGAGCATTATCATCATGCCCTCTTGAAGAGGGTATATGACATGATCGTCTTGAGGGAGACCCTTACAGAGTCTGAGATGTGGGACCTGATCTGGAAAGACGCATTATACCATGGTACACCAGGTGGATAGAGGAGAGTTTTGTGGATGCTACTGCTGTAGCTCCTTCAATTTTTTAACGACTTCCTCAACATGACCCTTGACTCTAACGTTTCTCCATACATAAGCTATCCTTCCATCAGGGTCAATTAAGTAAGTTGTCCTAATAACCCCGTAATACTCCCTTCCATATCTCTTCTTAAGCCCCCATGCACCATATGCCTCCAAAACCTTGTGTTCCGTGTCGCTTAGCAACGTGACCCTTAGATTATGTTTACTCATAAAGTTGAAGTGGCTCTTAACGGAATCCGGGCTGACGCCTAGGACAACACCATTATACTTCTCTATCTCCGGAAGCATCGCCGTGAAGTCAAGTGCTTCACGTGTGCATCCACTTGTATTGTCCTTGGGATAAAAGTATAGGATAACCCATTTCCCCCTGAAATCCTCGAGGCAAACCTGCTGATTCTCTTGATTAGGCAGGCAGAAGACAGGCGCCTCATCACCTATATCCAATTTATCTGGACTCATATTATCATCCAAATATAGTTATATGGGGTATATCCCTCATATATGTAAGCGATGTCTTTAATATCGAATGTATAAAATTAAAGTTTATCCCAAGCCATTATAATAGATAGATTGGATTAGGGTGATAACCTTGTATAAAAGAACCTTTTCTATTTTATTCCTACTAATACTTGTGTCTCCCGTTCTACCTATCCACCAAATCAATGTTGTACCATGGGTATCGGCACAGTCAACCGATGCGGTTCCATTCGACTCATATCATGTTGTCCCGGTTAACAATATCTTGTATCCTAGGCTGGCGATGCCTATATTTGTAGTATGGGGTGAGGAAAGAACCATATATCTAGCTCCCCAATCCTCCGATGAATCCCTAGATGGATGGAGCGTCTCTATCTACAGCAAGGTCACTGGAAACTCCTATTCATTGGAGGTTGTTAATGTGGAGTGGGTTACTGATAATAGGCCTGAAATGACTATTAACAATTATATTAAGCTTGTGGTGAAGTTCCCTGATGGCGTGGAAAAAGGACTATATAACCTTGTGGTGGAGAGAAACGGGGTATATGTCGAGCCTAACAGCGTCTATGTATTTGGAGAATCCTACCCCGATAAGATTGTGGTGGGCCATATCTCAGATACACACTTAGGGCCTAGTGGCAAGCCAAAATATATGAAGGAGGACAAATACTTCTGGAGGGCTGTCTCAACCCTCGAGGCTGTGGGTGCCGACCTAATTGTTGTGACGGGTGACTTTATTGACGGCTCGAGAGAAGAGTCTTTTCATCAGCAGGTATATGAATGGCTTTCTTCACTAAATATACCGATTATTCCATGTATGGGTAATACAGATTACTCAGTTATAGAGGGTGGTAAGTATCACTGGGAGAAGTATCTCGCTCCCAATTCAGGGGCCACTAGGTTTAACAACGTCCTCATACTATCAATAAACAGTAGGAATGGGGACATCCCCGATCCTACAGTTGTTTGGATTGAATCTGTTTTGGAAGCGAATATAGATGCTGATATAAAGACATATGTATGGCACTACCCCGTCTTCAGTAAAGACTATAACTCTGAAAAGCTGATTAACAAGATAGCGGAGTGGGCTGAGAAATATGGGTTGAACCTGGTTTTAAATGGTCATTTCCACACTGATGTGGTTAAGACCCCGCCTGAGACACCGGCTACTGTAATAGTGACTACCTCAACCGCGACTTCAAAGCTCTACCGTGGATATAGGCTTGTGTACCTAGGTAGGGATGGAAGCATATCATATGATGATGCAAGCACAAACTTGTTCGAGAAGTTCGTTGAATATGCCCAGATAAACGACTATTCTTCAGTCGGACAGACAGCTGTATATGGAGGAGCTGCTGATGACTTTAAACTTGTCGTTAAGCTGAAGGATCTTGGTAAGGAGGCTGTTGTAGAGGGCGGTGAAAAACTGGCTGAGTATGTGGCGGATGGACGTAGGACTGTTTTGGTAAAACCATCTTCTTCATCAGGGATAATAAAAATCTATCAGGAGGAAGATACTACACCACCTAATATCAAGGTGGCTATAGGCATAACCGTAAACGAAGTAACGTTAAAACCTATTGTAGAGGACTATGGCCTTGGTGTAAAGGATGTCGTTGTATACTATAGTCCAGACAACTCTTCCTGGGCTGAGTTCACACCTAAGGTTGAGGATGAGGTCAAGATGTTTGTAATGCCCACTCCAGAGTACAAGATATTCTATTATAAAGTGGTTGCCGTTGACTATGCTGGTAACAAAGCAGTTTTCTACGGGTCTAAAGAGACTGGTATAGAAGTGCCGGAGGAAGGTGGAGAGGCAAGTGTTGAGTTGCCGATTCCCCTACCATATATCGCTATTGCAATGATCGCTGTAATAGCTGTAGTCTTAGTGTTGATATGGAGGATGAGAAAATGAGGAGGCGTCTAACCCTCCTAATAACCCTAATCCTTATTTCTATAATAATCACTCCCTATACTCCACTCACTGCAGAGAATATACCCGCACCCATGGACATAGTCGATATTGATCATCTGAAACCGATCGAGACTTTTAGCGGCTTCCTCTATCCACGTATTGCTTTACCCGCATTCGTGTCTCCACAATCAAGTTTCAAGATAGTGCTCTATACTCCAGTTACAGGAAATAATGTTGAGAAAGTGTATCTAGACTATGATGGTGCTAGGTATGAATTAGAGATTATGAGTGTAGATCCACGTGGGGAAAAGACTGTTGTAACGGTATTCGTTGGAGACCTGCCTGAGGGCCTATACGATCTCTATGTTGTAGCAGGTGGAAAGACGTATGTTGAATATAACTCTGTATCGGTGAAGTCTAGTCGAGGGTATCCCCTTAAAATCCTATGGTATTCTGATACGCATTACGACACGAGACGCTCTGGGATAAAGCAGAGGGATAATTTTCTCAAGCTGATTTGGAGAGCTAATTTCATAAACCCTGATTTTGTAATCGTCACTGGAGATGTTTTAAATACCGCCACTGAAGAAAACTATGTATCTTTTATAAAGGATATTAATAATCTGCTTAGGGTTCCCCTAATACTGGTACCTGGAAATCATGATCATCATTATAAGGAGGATCTCTTCACAAAGTATCTAGCGCCCTCCAATATCAGTATAAACATAGGGCCTCTACACCTAATCCTCGTTGACACCGGGCCTAATGGAATGAATGGATGGATTACAAATGACCAGGTTGAGTGGCTGAGACAGGATCTAGAGAAGTACGGGGCTATGGAGACCAAGATAATTGCCAGTCACCACCCGTTTTCCATGCTTGAGGAGAGCGACGTATCCAATCCAGCTGCTTTGGAGGAGCTTCTACAATCTTCAGATATTGATCTCGTACTGCATGGTCATATGCATTACTCTATCGTGGAGGATGATAAGAAGCCTTTGAGGCTTACTTTGCCAAATGCATATGAGGGAGGCCAGCCATACACTGGTTTTAGGATTCTAAAGGTTACTGGACCGCATAAAATAGAGTGGAGATATGGTGATAGTAAGGATCCATATCCCATGTTCGATTTAGAGGTATATGAGTATCAGATACAAAACGGGTCATACAACGGTTATTATCTAAAAGTAGTTAATAACATGGCTGTCGCTGTCGAGGGAACAATTTTTGCCAAGATAAAGTCAGGCAATAATATTTTGACGGAGGGAGTCTCGGCAGATGATTTGAATAAAATAGAGTTCCCAACCTTCACGATCTACTCCACCGACGTCACTGTAAATCCAGGTGAGACAAAGATATTTAAGATATATGGAGAAGAGGATAATGAGCCTCCATCCCTAGTAGATGTTAGTATATCCTCGTCTAAGGGTAAGAGGATAACTGAGCTTATCTACCTCACTCTCGAGGACAAGGTCTCTGGCATCGAGAGAGTCGAGGTCTCATACACCCTAGATAACGAGACTTGGAGTAAAGCCACTGTATACAGGCTGACATACAACCTCTTCTACACTGAGGTTAAGCATGACCCAGATAATGGATTTGCATTGAGGGTCACTGCGTACGATGCTGAGGGAAATAAGTTTGTCAGTGAGCCCCTAAACTATAGTCTTATAGTGTCGGGAGCGGGTCCTGAACCGACAGCGGGTGGACAGGAGATTTCGATACCCTATCCTGAGACGGCTATTGTAGTTATCGTAGCCACTCTAGCCATAGTTGTCTACATAGTATACAGGAGGAAATTAGCGACTAAATAACCTATTTTTCCATATTTTTGTAAGCAATCTTAATATATTTTGATTTAAAATCTTATGTGTAAAATACTATAATATGTGGTGTAAACTATGAAGCGTTTGATTTATGCGTTACTACTAGTTCTGCTAGTGAGTCCCT
>JALTNJ010000122.1 GCA_027000765.1 Nitrososphaeria archaeon
TCCACTGAACCAAGTTGAATAAAACTGCCAAGGTTATCCCCATGTAGAGGCCCCACCCCAGATAGTCAGATAGCATGATTATTGCTAGAGTCGATAACCCTATGAAAAGAGCTAGGGTACCAATCATGGTCGAATATAATTTTATCTTATACATCTCCACTTCACCACCGATAATTGTTTGATCTCCTCAGAATCAAAATCACTGTGTTCCGTTATACTTTAGTTATTTAACTGGGATTTAAAGATTTTCCACATATATTTTAGATACCTGTGTAAAAGACATAGTAAACCGAAATTTTCTAATACTTGCTACATCCATCTATTTATGATATGATAAAAGTGGTGTCGTTTGACCTCTGGTTTACGTTGATATGGGAGGATGATGAGTCTTCTAATGAGTACAGGGAGAAGCGTATTAATGCTATATATGACGTCTTTAGAGAATATAGTTCGAGTCTCAAGCTGGAGGATATACGTGGTTTCTACGATCTAACGAGTCATATTAGGATGATAATTAGTAATGAGGAGCTAATTAGACTCCTCGGATATATGGCTGGTATAGAGGGCGATCAACAGCTGATAAGGCGTGCTGTCGATAAATATATAGAGGCAACGTGTTCTTGGAAGCCTTATGTAAATAAAGAGGCTCTAGCTATACTGCCTAAGTTGAAGGAGGAGATGGATCTTAAAATAGTTATATTAAGCAACACTTCCTTCGCTGGAAAAGCTATAGAGAGGATTCTCAGAAACATAGGGATAGGTGAATATGTAGATCATGTATTCTCTTCCTCCGATATAGGGTATGTGAAGCCTATGCCGAAAGCATTTCAGGCTATATTCAAGAAATATGGAGTTAGGCCTAATGAGGTTATGCATGTTGGCGACACATATGTGGACGATGTCATTGGTGCAATAAATGTGGGTTCATGGGGGGTTTTATACAAAGGTCTATGGAGGGAATACAGCGATAATAGGGAGTACAAGACCCGAGTAACTCCCAAAATACATGGGTCTATATTGGTAATCGATGATTTAAACGAGGTATATGACCTTGTAAAAAAGTTTAACACATAACTACAAATGAATACATATGTAGTCGTGAGCTGGGGAGGTAGAAAAATTTTATTTTTATACTAGCTATGTATTTTAAAACTTTCTAGATTAAGATGAAGTTAACTCGTATATCAATCATATTTATTATATTAATATTGGTAGTTCCTGTTTTCGGAATACCAACACCGCGTTCATTTGGCACTAACATCAATAGCTTGGACAGGCTTAAAGGCCTAGTTTCAGCTGTAGACATAAATTCATTGGGAAACTCTTATTTCCCAGTCGTATCTATAAATGGTAGGGATTTTATTGATTTAGGCCATGGATTTCTCTATCCCCTCGATAACATCAACATAAACATATCCATTAAATCAGACTTAGGTAGCCTGAGGATACTCCCGCCTGAGTTATGGTATGTTAAGATCCCTATAATCATCAAATATGATGGGCTTATGGATAGAGATGCCCTACTGAAGTTTATACCGGAAATTGGCGGCTCTATTGAAAATGTATATAAGGCTTTTCCCTTGATCTCGGCTAAGGTGCCGATTGAGAATGTCTCAAAAATATACTTTAATAGTTTCTCCGTGGATCTAATGGTGGATTATAAGGTTCATATCCGGTTAAATGAATCTGTACCTATGATAAAGCCTCCTGAGGAATGGTCCTCTCTAGAAACTAATTGGGGAACTGAAATAAATGGATCTGGTATAGTAATTGGGATCCTCGATACCGGTATATATGAGGAGCATCCAGACTTCTATTTCCCCAATGGGACCTCAAAAATAATATATAGCGTCTCCTTTGTCCCGGGGGAAGATCCTGCTGATGGATTTGGACATGGTACTCATGTGGCAGGTATCGCTGCAGGCACCGGCAGGGCGAGTAATGGGAGGTTCAGGGGCGTGGCTCCAGGAGCTATGCTTGCAAATATAAAGGTTCTAGCTAATAACGGCTCAGGATATGTAAGCTGGATTATAAAGGGCGTTGAATATGCCATTAACCAAAGTATAGATGTGATTAACCTAAGTCTGGGTGGTGGGAACAACGGTATAGGTGATGACCCACTTAGTATAGCGGTTGATAAAGCTGTTGAGGAAGGAGTCGTGGTTGTTGTAGCAGCTGGTAATGATGGTCCATATTACTTCTCTCTTGGTACCCCGGCTGTTTCACATTTGGCGATAACTGTAGGTGCAATCGATAAAAACTGGAGTATAGCTGTCTTCAGTAGTAGAGGCCCTACGGGGGATCTTAGGGTAAAGCCTGATGTACTGGCTCCGGGTGTCGGGATAATCGCTCCATTAGCTAAAGACTCTTATCTAGAGAAGGTTCTAGCCAAGAGATATCCAGGTGATGTTGTTAAGGGCGATGGTGGGGATTATATAAAGCTCGATGGAACAAGTATGGCTTCTCCCCATGTAGCTGGTGTCGCTGCATTAATCCTCCAAGCACATAAAGACTATACTCCTAAAATGGTTAGATCCGCAATTATCTCAACATCCACGCCATTAGGATATGATATGTTTACTGAGGGACTTGGCGTGGTAAATGCATACAGAGCTGTTTCTACAAGTGTTCTACCTTCGAATCCATTACAATACATCGGAAACTACCTTGAGTCAAACAAGACCCTTGTATATAGGCTCAAGTCTGTAGATGGAGAATCCCATTCCATAAATATTGTTGAGAAGAATATAGGTCTCTTCTATAATTATAATGTGACGGTTGATTTCGAGAGTTTCATAAGCGTTACTACCCCATCTACTGTACCCTCAGTAGGATATGCTGATATCGTGTTATCTATAGATGCACTACCATATAGAGATATTTACTATGGGTCTATAACAGTGTCTATCGATAATAATTATAACATAACCCTCGGCTTCTCCGTGTTCAACCTTCCTAAACTAGTCGTTAACGTTACTCTCGACGGGGCATATTTAGATGCTTATTTCGCTATGTACAGACACTCTGACCCAGATAACATCATACTCCCCTCAGGCTTTAGATACAGCCTTGAGGGAGAATTCAATTACTCCGCATGGTTCTATCTAACACCTGGAAACTACACCCTGTTTGCATTGGGTCTAAACATTAGCGAGGCTGATGAGTTTATACATGGGCCCATGTATATAGCTACAAAAGAGGTCGTCATATCCAAGTATACCGACATGTATTTCCTCAAGTTAGAGGCATCCCAGGGGGTTAAGACCACTCTCCCACTAGTGAACAAGGCTGGAAACGAGATAGAACCGTTCTTCACCATAGTATCATTCTTAACATCATCAAATAAGACCATGGTATTCTACTTAGGTGGACTCTGGAACCGGACCTCTACTGACATTTATTTCTCCCTGGATTCTGGGGATAATCTGTATTTGAATACACAGTTTTTTGAGATACCTCCATATCCATGTAACATTACAGAGGCATTGAAATATGCATATAACTTCTTCTCCATATCTTGGCTTTTGAATAGTACGCCTGAAGAACTTGTCCTACCCCATTACTATGGCTATACAATAGATAGCCGTGGACTAATAGATGGAGAGATTGGTTATATGGGTCTGGCGGTCTTCCCACCCTATCAAGAATATACCTACCTAGCGTTGACACCCTTCTATCAAGGAGGGACATACATGTTATACGTGACTGCTCTAAAGAATAAGGAGTATGTTGGTTTCTTAACACTGGATCCAGATGCATCTGGATATAGGAGCATCTCCTACGTAGATCCAGAGACTGATGACAGCCGATTAATTAGGCCAGTTAATCCTCCCTATGTGCCATTTATGTATATCACGAAGGGAGTGGATCTA
The DNA here is from genome assembly GCA_027000765.1 of Nitrososphaeria archaeon. GTDB lineage: Archaea > Thermoproteota > Nitrososphaeria > Geothermarchaeales > JDFR-13 > Geothermarchaeum. The sequence goes on from JALTNJ010000122.1 coordinate 3,873, forward strand.
TCTGGAACATACCTAAATATAACATCTGCTCTATTGACTTCCTATGCCCCTCTAGATGTAATATTTGAAGGCAATTCAACTCTCGAGGTATATCATGATGGGAACCTTACTAAGAGAGTTGTTGAGACGGACTCTTTTAACTTCGAAAGGATATCATTTCTACCTATCCAGCTAGGGAAATATACTGTAATAGGTAAATATAGGTTATCATACCCACTCTATAACTTTGTCAATGTAACAGCTGTATTCAACCCCAAATACAATGATCCGACGCCACCCATACCATATGAATTTGTTATTCCGCCGGTGATAGAGGGAAACGAGACCCTATACCTAGTATTTTTAGATAAGTCTTCCCTAGATGTAGTGAATGTCTCCATTAGTTGGGACAATGGATTCAGCTGGATCGAGAATGAGGTGGATGTGTGGAAAGGATCTTTAGGCCTCTACAAAAAATATACCTTAAAAATACCTATATCACCACATCCAGAAGCACTGTTATCGATTAAAATACATGCCTCTGATTCATACGGTAACTATATCAATATCACTATGTATAACGTGTCAAGAACCTATGTTATGGAAGGAATCTCGCCAGAGATATATTTCAAGCCTAGAATCGTGGCTCCAAATCAGAGTATCTCATTATATATAGATGAGGCACGAAACACAACCTACGGCATTCCAATAAACATCGATGGTAAATTTATGTTTAATATTCCTGTAAATAAGAGTATGGCTTTCAATTTGACCGGAATTCCATTATTTAACTCGTTGGGAATGCACAACGTCAGTGGTGTAATTGATGTTAACTCTCTTAGGGAACCAGTGTCAATCGAGGCATCCGTATTAGTCACATATTTAGTATTATCGAAGGTGGAAGCCTCATATGGAGGTAAACCTTTTAATGAAGTTGGTGATAACACGTCGATAAGAGTTTCAGTAGGGGATGACGTCCATCTACGTTACCATGTTATATGGGCACATAACTCAAGTCCAGCATTGAACGCTGTAATAAAGGTGGATGATTCCGAGGCTATAGTGTCTACAGATGGGTATGCAGAACAAGTCGTTTCCCGAGATGTTGTCGGAGAGATGACTCTTGTAGTGTCCGGCGTATCATTTACA
>JALTNJ010000123.1 GCA_027000765.1 Nitrososphaeria archaeon
CTAGCTGAGTGGACAATGATGGCTAAAGGCGGTGCTAGGCTTGCAGGCTGGGAAGGACCTACAGATAATACTTGGCACAACTATAAGGAGCGTCTAGACCCGGAGATAGTGAAAAAGATAGAGGATAGGGGCATTATACAACTGGTAGATAAGCTTATCAAGGATATACATGAGGGTAGATTCAGGGTTCCTGTCGACGAGACTGTACCGGTCTCCGACTAGGCGCCCCCTTCTATTTATCACAGAGACACGCCGAGGAAAAAATTAAATATAAGGATAGTTTATGATGTAGAAAAAAGATGAGTCGTTGGCGGTGGCTGCTAATGCCTGTAGAGGAATATGCTGTTGTTATGAAAGACATAGTTAAGCGTTTTCCAGCAGTCACTGCCAACGACCACGTATCCTTAACAGTTAAAAAGGGGGAGATCCACGCCCTACTAGGTGAAAATGGGGCTGGTAAAACTACTTTAATGAATATATTATATGGGTTATACTCTCCTGATCATGGTGAGATCTACATATATGGACGGAGAGTGGAGCTGCGTTCTCCGAAAGACGCTATTAGGCTTGGAATAGGCATGGTTCATCAACACTTTACGCTGGTTCCGCCTTTTACAGTCTTGGAAAACATTATGTTGGGGATGGAGAATGGCTTCATCCTTGATAAGAGCCTCGTACGAGAGCGTGTAATGAATTTAATAGAGAAGTACAATCTAGGTCTGGATCCTGATTATGAGGTTTGGAGCTTATCAGTGGGTCAGCAGCAGAAGGTTGAGATTCTAAAGCTCCTCTATCGTAACGCTAAAATACTTATACTTGATGAGCCTACAGCTGTCCTCACCCCACAGGAGGTAAAGTCGCTATTCAACTTTCTTAGGCAGATGAAGAATGAGGGTAGATCAGTGATATTCATTAGCCACAAGTTAAATGAAGTCATGGAGATAAGTGATAGAGTTACAGTACTTAGGAAAGGGCGTGTAGTAGGGACTAAAGATATTAGGGAGGTCGATGAACATGAGCTTGCTAAGATGATGGTAGGGAGAGAAGTTATATTCAGGATAAAAAGACCCTCTAAAAAAGCCGATGGCAAGACCGTATTAAAGACAGATGATATCTGGGTCATGGGAGACCAAGGATTACATGTAGTCAGAGGAGTCTCACTGGAGATACATAGTGGTGAGATACTGGGGATAGCTGGTGTATCGGGAAATGGGCAGAAGGAGTTTGCTGGAGCCTTAATAGGTGTAAGACGCGTAACTAGAGGCCGAATATACATAAATGGGCTGGATGTAACAAATAAGCCGCCGAGCGAGATCCTCTCCCTTGGAGTATCATATATTCCTGAAGATAGAGAGGATGTTGGCTATTTCCGTGATGCATCGATACGTGATAACCTTGTATTTAAGACTAGATATAACTTCTTGAGAAGATCGTTATTCCTCGATTATAGTGAAATGGATAGATTTGCGGACGATATTATACAGGAATATGCGATAGATACCCCCAGCAGATCCCTCCCTGCCAAAAACTTGTCTGGAGGTAATCGCCAGAAACTCGTTATAGCACGGGAGCTCGCGATAAACCCTAGGCTATTGATCGTGAATCAACCTACTCGTGGATTGGATGTTGGGGCCACTGAATATGTCAGGAGGAGAATAATCGAGCAGAGGAATAAGGGTGTGGCTGTTCTACTGATCTCAGAGGATCTAGAGGAGGTCCTGATGCTAAGCGATAGAGTAGCCGTGTTCTATGAAGGGGAAGTAATGGGGATAGTGGATCCTGAGAAGACAAGTATTGAGGAGATTGGGCTTATGATGGCTGGAGTTAAAAGAGTGGAAAACTAGGGTGTCATGATAATGAGGGCGAGGTACAAGATTGTACGGAGAGTAACACCTCTGTCAACCTATGAGATCGTGGCTCTTATGATCGGTGCGGTAATCGCTTCAATGCTTATGGCCACAATACTGATATTACCACTTGGAGTTAATCCATTGGAAGCGTATTTCCAGATTTTCCGAGGGGCATGGGGGACTAGGCTTGCAATAAGCGAGACGTTTGTGAGGTTTACCCCTCTATTACTATGTGGAATAGCTGTGGCTCTCGCCTTCCTAGGTGGATTCTGGAATATTGGGGCAGAGGGACAGTTATATATGGGCGCGTTATTCGCCACATATTTTGGTATAACCTTCTATGGGGCCCCACCATATGTTATAATTCCTCTAATGATACTATCGGGGTTTTTAGGAGGCTCTTTTGCAGCGTTTATCCCTGCTATTCTAAAGAGTAAATATGGTGTCGATGAGGTCGTGACAACACTCCTACTAAACTGGGTGATCTTCTATGTCGTCCAAGCAATAATATATGGGCCTTGGAGGAATCCCGTGAGCGCTTGGCCAGAGACCCAGGCGATTAGTGAGACGGCAGAGCTACCTATAATACTTCCAGGAACCAGGCTACATGCAGGTGTTTTGATAGCAATATCCATAGCACTCTTATATCTCCTGATATACATGAGAGGATATTGGGGTTTTGAGATAAGGCTCATGGGTATAAATCCTAGAGCTGCATATATTCAGGGATTAGATACCGTTAGAAACATGATATTAATAGCTACTATCAGCGGTGGAATCGCTGGTGTAGCCGGGGCAATAGAGTTGATGGGAATACACTTCCATCTTAGGGAAGGGATCTCCTATGGATATGGCTATACTGGAATTATAATAGCTATGCTCGGGCTACTACATCCAATAGGCGTTGCACTAGCAGCATTCTTCATGTCAACTATAGAGACAGGTACACTGGCTATGCATAGAACTACTGGACTACCATATCCACTTGCACTGATTATAGAAGGGCTTATACTGATCTTTGTGTTAGTAGCGATTTTCCTAAAAGACTATAGGATTGAGAGGGTCGTGGAGGGAGAGGAATGATGCTGGAGGAGTTCTTAGCCATAACATTCTGGACGAGTGTAATCGCATTGGCATTTAGAGAGGCTGTGCCACTTATATTTGGAACAATAGGCGAAGCATTCTCAGAGAGAGCAGGTATTTTAAACCTAGGTATCGAGGGTATGATGCTGATGGGTGCATCAACCGCATATATAGTAGCATACTATACTGGAAACTATTGGCTTGCCTTCCTTATCGCTGGTATAGTTAATGGATTATTCGGGTTAGTGATGGCTTTTCTATCAGTAACATTAGGGGTTCAGCAGCATGTGGCTGGACTCGGTATTACAATACTCGGCTCAGGTCTAAGCTTTTATTTATATAGGGTTAGTGTTCCTACGCCGGGCGGAGTCCCTCCACATATAAACCCGTTTCCCCCTATCTACATCCCTGGGTTGTCGGATATGCAGTTAATAGGCCCCTTATTTTCACAGCCTATCCCCGCCTATATCGCGCTTATGATAGTTGTCTTGTCATGGTTTATCTTTAGTAAAACAAGTATAGGCCTTAATATTAGGGCTGTCGGTGAAAATCCTCGTGCGGCTGATGCCGCTGGAATTGATGTCTACAAAACCCGATACATGAGTCTATTTATAGCAGGTGTTTTAATTGGCTGGGGAGGCGCATGGTTATCAACAGCCTACTCCAGTCTCTTCTTACCGGGCATGACACAGGGACGGGGCTGGATATGTATAGCTCTTGTTGTCTTCGGCATGTGGGATCCTAAGAGAATCCTGTTAGGGGCTTTCCTATTCGGTGGTATAAATGCTTTCCAACTCTCTCTACAGGCCCTAGGATACTTCAATATACCTTATCAACTGTTCTTCACACTACCATACATATTCACGATAATCGCTTTGATAGCAGTATCTAGGAGGATCACGTATCCATCGGCTCTTTTAAAACCTTATAGGAGGGAGGAGTAGTTGAGTACAAAGCCCTTTAAACTATTTGGGAGACTAGGCTTGTCGGAGTTATTATATGCTATATCTATTCTCACAGTTATAGTGGGTTTACTATATCTCCAGTTTAGTGGAGTAGCTACACCCCCTTCAGTTGAGATAGAGGCATATGTTGAGGGGAGGAATATAGTCATTAAGGTTGTTGATGGAGATATCCCTAGGATGGACTGGCAGTATATAGTGTATAATATACATGGTAACCCTCCATTGATCTGGACATCATCCTCACAGCCACTAAGATCGGGTTCTGTGATTGTACTTGCAAGTAACCTCCCGCCAGGAATCTATAAAATTGTCATAATGCATAAACCAACTCAGAGAATTATCTTCGAAGAAAAAATAACGATTCCAAGCTAGTGTTTAAAATTGTAACATCCCCTTTCTAAACAGTAGTTACATCAGCAATATAGAGATTTCCCATTTATTATTTGGTGACGATGTCCTCAGACTATTCTGCAGTAGCATATTATCGTGTATCGACAAGCGACCAGACGATTGAGAACCAACGTCTTGCCATTATGGAGTATGCACGTAGACATAGCTATAATGTGGTTAAGGAATATATCGATGAGGCTGTATCAGGATCCATTCCACCACTGAGGAGAGAAGGGTTTGGAGGGCTTATTAGGGATCTTGAGAACGGTGTTGTAAAGCCTGATGTTATTCTAGTCTATGAGGTTAGTAGGATAGGTAGGACCCTGAGAGAGAGTTTAGATGCGATTTGGAAGGTTGAGAAGTATGCGCCTATCATACCCGTCAGTAGTAAGGAGTCGTGGCTACAGACCCTAGATAGAAGCATAAGGGACCTCGTATTAACGGTCTTGGCATGGGCTGCTGAGAGGGAGAGGGCTCTCCTTATAGAGAGGACGAAGGAGGGAATGAAGAGAGCGAGGCAGATGGGGAAACATATTGGTCGGCCTAAGAAGGGGCTAAGGAGGAAGGAAGTCGAGAAATATCTTAGAAAAGGCATTCCCAAGAGTACCATTGCAAAGATCCTGGGGGTATCTAGAACCACTTTATATGCACGGCTCAAGGAATGGGGGCTGGAGGACTAGGCCATCTAGCATTATCCTTATAT
>JALTNJ010000124.1 GCA_027000765.1 Nitrososphaeria archaeon
ATCCTTTAGGAGATAATTTATAGACTCCTCTATCCACTTTATTAACCAATCCTGCTTCACGCAGTTTTTCCAGGCAGTAGAGGACCTTTCTCTTACCCATATTAACATGTCCACTTATAAGTGAGGGAGGAGAAGGACCTTCCTTAGCTAAACAATCCATTATACTTATACAGTCTCCACGTAGAATCCCCAGTAGTTTCTCCAGGCCCTCCATAGGTATCAACAATCAATAATTAAAGTAAAATTATATTTTATTCTAATGAAACTTAGCTGGATACTCAAGCCAGGTATTTATTCTAGAGTGGCTACTCCAAATTGTTTCCTAGGATCACTTACACCCAGTACCATGCCATTTTCTAGAAACTCGATGGCCTCCACTGCACCCATATATATACTGTATTTTCCGAAGTATGGGTTTAAGATGCCTCTCTTAGAAACATCCTCAACCACAGTGTCTCTAGGAGCGTGTTTCAGGTTGAAGCCCTCCACATAGACCTTGTTGTTGAAATAATGGAGACGTGGTTTAAACATGGCTGATACTAGATCCATATCGAGGAATAGGCGGTAGAGCAGGACCTGTAGTAATGCTGATACAATCCTGGTTCCACCAGATGCTCCGATGACCAACATAGGCTTATCATCTTTAAACACTATGGTAGGGCTCATGCTACTCCTTGGACGCTTCCCAGGCTGGATATAATTTGAAGACTTAGGATTATAATCGAAGTCATGTAGCTCATCGTTCATAAGTAAGCCAGTATCCTTAATAGCTACTCCAGAACCCATGAAACACTCCAAGGTCTCGGTCAGGGACACCATATTACCCTCTTGATCCACAACACTAATATGAGCCGTGCCCCTATCCTCCTTCCCACAACATTTTCCTATGGGATGTAAGTCGTCTGTAACAATGTTTTTAGCCTCCTCAATATGCTTGTCACTCAAGAATTTAGAGGGATCAGTGCCTTCTATGAAGTCAGGATCATGGATATATAGATTTCTTTCATGCATAAGCCACTGTAGGGTTCTTAGGAGAAGCAGCTCGATATTCTCCCTATCTAGGGATAGTCCATTTAGGATCTTTAGACCTTCAACTAATAATGCCCCCGAACCAGGAGGGGGCATTGTAACGAATTTATATTCACCTACTTCGTGGACAAGCGGCTCCCTGATCTTCACACTATACAAGTTTAGATCAGCATCCGATATGGTACCGCCATTCTCCTCCATATCCTTTATAATTTGATCAGCTACATATCCTCGATAGAAGGTATCCACGCCCTCTTCAAGAATATGTTTAAGCGTGTTGGCTAGGTCCCTCTGGATAAGTATTTCCCCTGTCTTGTAAGCCTCGTTATCCTGTAGGAAAACGTCGCTGGAATATTTATTTCGACGGATCTTCTCCAGAGACTTGGGAATATATTTCATTGCAAACTCCCATAGTGGAGAGACCGCGATGCCTTCGGAAGCATATTTTATTGGATAATGAAAGATATCCTTTAAACTCAATACACCATATTTCTCATGTAGGTATAGTAGGCCGGCTACGAAGCCGGGTACACCTATAGAGGAGTATCCCGTGGATTTATTCTCCTCCACATCATAATCTGAGAGATTAATCCCTTTGGGAGCAACTTCCCGATGATCGACTATCTCCATCCTCCCGTCGTTCATATAGACAAGGCCAAAGCCCCCGCCTCCTAGCCCCATCCATCCCGGCTCTACAACAGCCATCGTAAGGGATGTGGCTATGGCGGCGTCAACGGCGTTACCGCCTTTCTTAAGTATATGGATACCAACTTCCGATGCGAGTGGGGATAGGCTGACCACCGCGCCTCTGCCTATAGCTACACCATACATATTCATAATAAAGAAATCAGATATGTAGGAAATCTAAATAAGTATTAAAAATAGTGTATAGGGGGATAATGCCATAAAAATCAGGTTTCATAGACTATTTTACCGGCTACTATAGTCATGACTACTTTGACATTCTTGATATCTTTAGGAGACACCTCGTCTAAGTTATGAGATAGTATGACCATATCTGCATATTTACCTACTTCAATAGAGCCGAGGGAATCTTCGTCGAATCCTATGTAGGCAGCGTATTTAGTGTAAAGCTTTAGGGCCTCCTCCAGGCTCATCTTCTCATTCTCTGTATACTTACACAGCTCTATATTATCATAGCATCCTCTGGTTACAGCGGAATATATTCCATATATTGGGTCTATAGGATCAACAGGCGCATCGGATCCTCCTCCAATGACAATCCCCTTATTCAGGAGAGTCTTGAAGACATATGTCCATTTAGCCCTTTCTGGCCCAAGCCTGTCCACTGTCCAGAAATCAGATATTATGAACCGTGGCTGAACTGCTGCAACCATCTTTAGACGGGACATACGCTCCATTAGATCAGGGGGAGTAAGCGATGCATGCTCAATTCTATGTCTATAGTCACCTATATTACCCTGCAATGTCTCCTCAACAGCGTCTAATATAAGCTCTAGTGCATAGTCTCCTATAGCATGCATTGCAAGCTGTAAACCAGCTCCATGACTTTTGGAGACAACCTCTTTGAGACGCTCCGGAGAAACAACTAGTTTACCCTTGTTTCCCTCCTCATCTGAATAGGCCTCCCTCAATGCAGCGGTTCTACCTCCAAACGAGCCGTCCACAATGATCTTGATCCCATTTATCCTAAGAAGATCGTCTCCAAATCCACGTTTTATGCCGAGGGATACTACACTATCGAGATATTCATGGCTATAATATATCCTCGTTCGTATCTTTAGTTCCCCCCTCTCCCTTAAGGCCTGTAAAGCCGCTACCTCTTCAGGTAAGGCAGATACGAAGTGTACTGTCGTAAGCCCATGTTTAACCGCCTCATCAACAGCTAATTTAGCCGCCTTAATATGATCCTCCTTACTAGGAGGGGGAATCGCCTTATAAACCAAGCTCATGGCTGTCTCCTTCAATACGCCATTTGGCTCTCCCGATGCATCCCTCTCAATAATGCCACCAGGAGGATCCTCTGTATCTTTATTGATGCCAGCTGCTTCAAGAGCCCGAGTGTTTACGACAGCAACGTGCCCACAGACCCTAACTAGATAGACTGGGTTATTAGGAGCCACTTCATCCAAGTCATGTTTATTGGGATACCTCTTCTCGGCAAACCGCTCTTGATCCCAGGATCTGCCTATGATCCACTGTCCCGGTTTGCTTTCCTCCACCTTCTTCTTAACAAGCTTCTTCATCTCCTTGATGGAGGTTACGTGTCTTAAGTCGATGAAACCAAGGGAAAATCCGAACTTCACTAGATGTACATGGGTATCTATTAAACCGGGTATAACGCTCTTACCTCCTACATCTATGACTTTAGTTGTGTCCCCGACGTATTTTGATACACCCTCATTGTCCCCTACATAGATTATCTTACCGTCCTTGACTGCAATAGCCTCCGCCCTCTTATTATCATCTGATAAACAGAGGACATTACCATTTTTAATGACTAAGTCGGCATACATTTTGATACACCATCTACCGCTCATAATCCCATGTAAGAAGGGATATAGAAAAAATATAGCAGGTGAGTAAATATCAATGTTTAATGACATCCAAGGCTAATGCAGGTGTGGAGGCTTAAAAGCGATTTATTCCATATAATAATATTTATGAATTCTATCAATGACCATATTACCATAGCCTCTGGAAAAACGTATCTCGACAACGTTAATCTAGGGGAAGTAGCTGAGAAATATAGAACTCCAGTATTTGTATTCTCGGAGAAGAGGATTATTGAAAATGCATTAAGCCTATATCAACTGGCTAAAGACGAGTATGATAAAATCACTATTTTCTACGCTTTGAAAGCGAATTCAAACATCAATATTCTGAGGATATTTAGGGAACATGGGGTTTTAGCGGAGGTCGTCTCCCACGGCGAGTTATATAAAGCTATGAAAGCAGGTTATAAGCCAGAGGAGATAGTCTTCAACGGACCAGGTAAATATATCGAGGGGCTGGAAACTGCGGTTAAAAAAGGCATTAAATGTATAAACATTGACTCAGAATATGAAATGGAGATAGTTAGAAGCCTCTCAAAGAAACATGGTGTAAAGACTAGGGTTGCCATGAGAATAGTGCCTGAAGTAGAGGCGCAGGTGATAGAAACGGGTCTCTCATGGACAAAGTTTGGGTTGGAGATAGATAATGCGTTTGAACTTTATCATAAAGCAGGGGAAGATAAATGGCTGAAGCCTGTGGGGATACATAGCCATCTTGGTTCTCAAATCCTTGAGTTAGACACTTGGAGAAGGGGGACAAGGGCTTTAGTGGATATGGTTAATAAGTTACGTAGTGAGGGGATAAAGCTTGAGCATATAAATATGGGTGGGGGATTCCCCAATGATTATACCATATCTCCGATAGATGTGAATATAGATGTCTTGGATAAATTCAAGCCAAGTATAGAGGAGAAGCCTATATTCCAGACTATAGTAGACCAACTTAAGAAGACTAGATATGAGGTTGAGTTATATCTAGAACTAGGTAGGCGGCTTATAGCCGATACTGGGATACTGCTTATGAAGGTGATTAACCAAAAGACACGGTCAAATGGTGAGAAGTGGCTTATACTCGATGGAGGATTTAATATTTTATTGAGCACCGTCTTATACAAATGGTATTATCCAATGATTAATCTAAGTAGGATAGAGGAGCCGCATGACCATCCATTTCGAATAGGTGGCCCGATCTGTGATACAGACGATGCCTTCCATGATCTAGAGGGAGAGTTGGAAAACGATCCCCACTTACCCAGATACAGATATCTACCTGAGAAGACAGAGCCAGGGGATATAATTATGGTACTACATGTAGGTGCGTATACAATAGAGGAGGCTTCAAACTACAATAGCCTTCCTAGGCCACCGATGGTCCTTGCAACTAAGGAGGGGGGAGTAAGGCTTATACGGAGGGGAGAAACGCTGGAGGATCTAGTGGAGAAAGAAATGCTGTAGATCTCTGGAAACAACGGTATTTCTTTAAAGAAGTGGTTTAAATATAGTTTATTGGATAACATGAGATATAAGTCTATAAAGGGATATTGTTATTCAAGCGCCTCATTAGTTATACTAGTGATTATATTTGGCTATTTGCAGGAGACATATTTTACTGTTAACACGATTTACCTGCCGTTCTTAGTCGCCTTATCTATTTCCACCACGATATTTGCATACCTTGGATACAAGAACCTTAAGAGGGATAAATATCAGAAATTCTTTGGATTTGCACAGGCAATATTCCTAGTGATTACTTTAACCGCTGCAGTATATTTGATGCAGTTACATACATTGACTGAGACCGAGAAAATATTAACTGCAGTTATATTCCTTATACTAACGGGTACACTTGTAATCTCTATTAGAAACATATCATATGAAGGGGAGAAAAAGATAGTTCCACTGGATTATGGTGGAGAAGCATAAGAAGGTTCTTTAGATAAGACCCTCCCTGTGATACTTCACCATCATGCTATCTATATCAATGTATCCTCCCGCCGCTTTATCCATAAGATCTAGAGCCATCTCATTTGCTCTATCAACTACACTATCCTCATCTATAAAGATTACTCTGCCCTCAATTACCTTGGGCTCTCCATCCACAAACACATGTGTAACTTCGTTGCCAAACGATGAATAAACGAGGTTAAATATGTAGTTTCTAACCGGCCGAGTTACAACTGGATTAAGGTTAAGACGCTTTAAGTCAACCACGATAAAGTCTCCTCTCTTCCCCTCCTCTAGACTCCCGAGATAATCATCTAGTCCAATTGCCATCGCACCTTCGATAGTCGCAAGCCTAAGAACCTTCCAAGCCGGTATGGCAGTAGGATCTCTCATGAGGACTTTATTAAGCAAACATACGAATTTAAGTTCGGTAAACAAGCTTTGATTATTATTACCAGCAGCCTGATCCGTACCTAACGCAGATAGCCCACCGAGTGATAGGTACTTGGCTAGAGGAGGAACTACACCGTCAATTAGAGCAATTGATCTTTGACAACTAACCATCCTCACGTTATTCTTCGCCATGATCTTAAGTTCCTCATCACTCGCATCGTGACAATGTGCAGCCAATAAATTGGGTCCCAATATATTTTCTCTATAAAGAATCTTGACCGTAGAGTCACCATATCTTTTTTTGATCTGCCTCCTCTCTCTGTCTCCCTGGGCAACATGCATGTGTATCATTACATCGTTCTCTCTCGCGAACTCAGTTATCTCCTTAAGCAGGTCAAGAGGAACCATATCAAGAGCCTGAGGTCCGAGCATCACATTTATCTTAGGGGGTTTATGAAAATCGTTATGGAGTTTTTTTGCGGCATCAAATTCCCTATATCCCCTCTCGATATCAAATGGATAAAGTTCATCCTCTCCAATATCGCTCAAAGATGAGTCGAGGGAATTGATGGTCTCAGTCAATACAGCACGCAACCTATACTTTGCATATACCTCCCTAGCTAAGAGAGACATTCTGTGTCCATAATCCCCTAGAGTTGTAGTTCCTGTCTTCAACGCCTCTAAAACAGCTAAAATGCTTCCTGCAAGCACATGTTTTTTATTAACATACTTCATTATGGGGGACACCGTCTTACGCATCCACTCGATTTCAGGTACATCTTGGCAGAATCCTCTTGCTATGGCCAATTGAGTATGCATATGAGCATCTATCAAACCGGGCATTATGAGCCCTTTATCCCGTACATCGTAATAATGATCGCTTTTGCTCGCGACACGCATAACCTCCTCATCCCGACCAGCTGCAACAATAACACCGTCCTCAACATATATGGAGAAGTTCTCGACCGCACCTACACCTTTGCCGCACATAGTTAAACCAGCCCAGCCTCTAACTAGTAGCTCCAATTTAAGTCACCATAAAATAAGATGAATTGGAGACTAATTATAGGAGGAGTAACTTTATTATTAACTATTCAGAAGAAAGGTTTTAGACTTTGATAAAATAATTTGGAGAAATAGGATTTATACGACACCTAGATAGAGTTTACCTAAATCAGGCCTATTCAATAGATCTTGTGCGGATCCACTGAACCTCACTGAACCTGATACAAGTAGGTATGCCTTGTCAGCTATGCTAAGCGCCAGCTTAACTATCTGCTCTACAATTATTATAGTTATTCCAAGCTCCTCCCTTAGCCTACTAATTTCATCAATTACCTTTGCAGCTAGCTTGGGAGCAAGGTTTGCAGAGGGTTCGTCAAACATCATAACCTTTGGTTTCCTTATTAAAGCCATGGCCATGGCAACCATCTGCCGCTCTCCACCGCTTAACCTACCAACCTTCCTATCCATATACTGTCTCAGCACTGGGAAGAACTCTAGCGCATAGTCAATCCTGTCCTCGACCTCATCATTGGGAATAGAGTAGGCAGCCAGCCTCAAGTTTTCATATACGCTTAACGTACTAAATACATTCCCAACTTGCGGTAGATACGCTATTCCCTGATTCGAGATGTAATGAGGAGGCTTTTTAGTAATGTCCTTTCCGTCGAAAATAATTCTGCCACCGAAAATGTTTGTGATGCCCATGATGCTTTTAAGCAATGTAGATTTACCACTGCCATTAGGCCCTACTATTGCCGTGATAAGATTCTCCTCGAAGACAGCGTCTACATTAAACAATACCTGTAGTTTTCCATATCCCGCATCTAAATTCTCAACACGAATAACTCCCGCCATAATTCTACACCACAACAGTACCTAAATAACTCTCTATCACACGCTTATCATTCAACACTTCATCTGGAGTACCCTCGGCAATTATCCTGCCCATGGACATTGCATACACATGATCTACATATTCCTTGGCGACCTCCAGCCTGTGCTCTATTATGAGGAAGGTTTTGTCATGATTCTCAATTAGATTCTTTATGTGTCTGAATATCTCGTGTGCCAATGTTGGGTTGACGCCACCTACCGGTTCATCCATCAATATCGTGTCTGCATCAGTCATTAAAGCACGTCCTATTTCAAGTAGCTTGAGCTGACCACCACTAAGGGTATTTGCCCTAGCATCCTTAAGGTGATATAAGTTTAGGAGCTTCAATATCCTGAGGGCTTTTTCCACAACCTCCTCCTCTACCTTTCTCCATTTACTACGGAAGATTGAGTAATAGAGCTTTTCACCTGGGTTAAAACGATATGATGTCAATAGGTTATCGAGAACCGTAAGCTTACCAAATGGTGATGGAATCTGGAATGTTCTTGTAAGGCCAACGTCGACTCTTTTGTGGGGAGGAAGATTTGTAATGTCCTTGCCCTTAAAATATACTCGTCCCCCGTCTATAGGAAGAAAACCAGATATGCTATTGATCAATGTAGTCTTGCCACTGCCATTGGGACCTATTATCATGGAGAGTTTCTTCTCCTCTACCTCCATAGAAACGTTATTTACGGCTATTAATCCTCCGAACCTCTTGGTTAGGCCTTCCGTCCTGAGGATAATACCCACTTTCAACACCTTCCATATTGATTTTTCAGCCACTAGCTCAGAGATTACTAATACAATAAAAAGAAAAAGGTTTTGAATTAAAAAAAGAAAAATGATTTAGAGATACATTCTAAAGTCCACTGGTAGGGCGATGAGGCTGTTGAGTAGGCTGGTGAATGCGTTGAAGATGTTCTGTAATGTATTTACTAAGTTACTTAGTAGCGAGGATATTGTAAACTCATTTGACACTGGGAGTGATGGGGCTGAGACCGCTGCAGGTGCTCCTGCACCAGCTGGGAGCTCCCATCCAAATCTAGATAGATCCGGCATGACATTCCAAGTCACTTCTCCAGTAGCAACGTTAATGATTGCCGCGTCATCTATCCAGTCGATGCCTCCAGTAGAGTTTAGCCCTACGAAGGACACCGAATAGTCTGCCGCGGCTCTGTCTCCTGTTTCATCTAATCTACACCAACCAGTTACACCAAAGTAGTTGTTAGCCACATATGGAACTACTTCCTTAATGACCTCGCCGTCATAGACGCCAGCCTCTATTATAGATAGTGCGGCGACCCAGACAGCGTCATAGAAAGCAGCACCATATGCTCCTGGATCCTCACCAGTGATACTCCTATATTTCTCTGAATACTCTATCCACTTAGCAGATTTTGTAGGTGCATAGATAGTTGATATATGTACTGTTGCAAGAGACTGATCAGGAGCATCTCTAACAACAACATCCTCACCGACATATCCGTCGCTACCTACCCAGAGGGTATTCATTAATATCTCATAATCCTTGGCTTGCTGTAGAATTGTTGCGATCTCGTCGAATGTGAATGTCTGTACAGCTACATTGTTACCATACTGCTGCTTGGCCTCTGTAATCTTCTGAGCTAACTGAGCTACTTCACCGCTGAATTCGGTGGCCTCTGGACTGTATCTGACTTCACCGACTATTTGTACACCGAATTCAGACGCGAATTCCTTAAACTTCTCAGCTAGACCATCTCCCCATGCATCGCCTCTGTATATCAAGACAATTGCCTTTGTACCAATGTTCTTGTGTAGAGCCAATAGGGCCCTAGACTGTAGGTTGTCGTTTGGAACCAGCCTGAATATATAGTCATTTGGTATAGCTAGCTTAGGACTAGTTGAACCTTCACTTATGATCACAATTTTATGTTCATTAGCATACTCCATTACTGCCTGTACAGAGCTACTCCACCTGAAACCGACGGCAACTCGTACACCCTGTGCATATAGTGTCTGGAGCTTTTCAAGAGCCAGCTGTGCAGAGCGCTCAGCATACTCATAAACCAAGTCAATTGTAAAGTTCTTGTGAAGTACATTCTTAATATAGTTGTTTATCTCGGTCTCTAGCCACTCTTCCTGCGGTGGATCCTGTCTTGGAGCTACACTACCGATCATAACTACTCCGATTGGAATTGTACCTGTAAGCCCTGGCTGTGTTGTAGGCACTTCAGGGCACTCTACCTCAGTGGGTGCAGGTGCAGAAGCCTGGCCTAGGAAGAAACCACCACCAAGCCCTACCACTAACAAGACCACAGAGATTAGAGCCCAAACTTTATCGTTCATAATAACACCCTTAAAATATAGAAAAATATAATTAAACTAAGTAATTTAAATGTTTAACTAAGTTCAAAACAAATGAGGTATATATATGAAATAACTTTCACATATGTTAGTAATATTGGAACAAGTAGACGAAATGCAAGTTGTTAAGTTGACATCAATACACGAAAATATTTAATAATGATACAATAAGATACTCAATTATTATTGATACTATTTTTGGAGGGAAATCAGCATGGCTATTGCCTTAATGATAATCTTTACCCAAGCCTTTATATTTGCAACCCTCCTTGCATTCCTAACCTTGGGTTTCAACTTAACATACCTTACTGCTAGGATACCGAACTGGGCACACGGTTCATTCGCTGCGCTAGGCGTCTATATCACCTTGACAGTAACTAGAGTATGGAACATGAATCCATACTATTCCATTCCGATCTCATTCTTCGTCGTAGGATTGCTTGGAATCACAGTATACTTGGGTGTAGTGTATACGTTAAAGAGAGCTGGTGCTCCTGAGATAATATTATTGATATCTACATTAGCCGTAGATATTGTAATGACATCTTCATTGAACATCATAGCAGACTACCTAATGTATGTACACAAGGTATCAAGCAGAATCTTTATCCTGAGAGACTTGGATATCGAGGTGTTTGGTTTACCCGGTATATTGGTAGTCGCCCCTACGTTACTAGTGATATTCACAGTAATCTTCTCGTACATGCTATACAAGACAAAGTTTGGGATGGCTATGAGGGGGACTGTAGAGTCACCAGAACTCGCATCCATTCTCGGTATTAATACGGATATGGTAAACCTAGTCTCATGGTTCATTACAGGAGGGTTGGCAGGTATATCAGGAGCACTACTACCATTATGGTTCCTTTCAGATCCAGGTATAGGAACGATGCTTATCATTGACGTATTCGCCGCAAGTATCCTTGGAGGCATAAGATCAATATATGCGGCCATAATAGGTAGCTATATAATAGGATTCGCCGAAGTAGGGGGAACTTCACTGCTATCATTTATTGTGCCTGAGATAGGTGGAGTATCAATTTCTTCATATAGATTGCTTGTTCCTCTTACAGTACTGGTTATAACTTTGATGATCTTACCAAGAGGATTATATGGATTCTATGAGGAGTATAAGGAAAGAAAGATTAAGCCAAAGGAGGTTGAAGCATGATAGAGCAAACTTTTATCCAAGCATTAATAGATGTAGTCTTATTCCTATCTCTATATACAATTGTAACCACCGCCCTAAACTATCAATATGGATATACAGGCATTCCAAACTTCGGTCTCGCATTTGCAGTAGCTGGAGGAGCATATATAACTGGCTTCCTACCTGGTAGAATAGCGTATTTAATCTATAAGTCTCAGCTACCTGATCCAAACTGGGATTATGTAAAGGACAACGCCATGATATTTATGAAAGTCAATCAACTCCTAGCCAAAGATCCGGCGCTCAGCCTTACCCTACTAATTCTGACACTAGTAGTTGCGATGGGAGTAGGCGCACTCCTAGGATTCGTCGCAACATTCCCTGCAGTACGATTAAGGGCAGACTTCCTCATGATAGTTTTAATAGCCTTTGCAGAGGCCGTTAGAATCATAGGCATGAACTATGAGCCCCTTGCAGGCGGTACACTTGGTATTGGAGTACCGAAACTATTAAAATGGACGGGATTAAGTAAGAACGTCCAAGACCTCATATTAGTTGCAGGCCTCGCAATCGTCGTTGTGGTATTCAACTGGTTCATGCTACACTCGCCATATGGAAGGCTCCTACGTGCGGTTAGAGAGAGTGAGTACGCCGCTACTGCTGTAGGGAAGGATGTAAACAGAGTTAAGATGGAGGTTATGGTGGTTGGTAGCGCCATCGCAGCCATAGCAGGGGCTATACACGGATTCTATCTACTAAGAGTAATTCCGCCAGCCTACACTAGATACGACTGGACATTCTGGCCATGGCTAATGCTTATGCTCGGTGGAAGGGGAAGTGAATTAGGTGCGTTGGCCGGCACAAGCTCCATCATCATTATACGTAGACTTGTATCTATATACAAGCATGCGATACAAGCTTTTATACCCTTCGACGTGGTCTGGCTAGAGAGGATGGCTATGGGAATAGCGTTTCTCGTTATAATGATATTCAAGCCAGATGGATTGATCCCAGAGAAGCCATTTAAGATCAAGGGATTGCATGACAAGGAGCTTAGTGAAGATGTGGAGGTAACAGATACCTAGCTTTAACTCCCTATTTTTTATTGGATCTCTATTCAGGCTATACTCATAATATTTTCTCCAATAGCTTAGGTAGATGTGAGATATCCTTTATCACGTAGTCAGCGCCATACCTCTTGAGAAGAGACTCCCCTTTACAGCCTGTTAGGACACCTATTGTTATTAGCCCAGCATCCCTACCAGATTTCATATCAACCCAATAATCTCCTACAAACAACGTTGATTCAGGCTCAGCGCCATATTTATCTATAACCATTTTCAAGAGACCTGTCCTAGAAAATAGTATATCCTCATGCTCAGGATCCTGCTCCTTAAGGGTATAGACATCATCAATATACTTATCTAAGTCAAACTCCCTAAGCTCCCACCAGATCATCTCTTTATCCGCTTCTCTACCAGTTGTAACAACGATTTTAAAGCCATGTCTCCTAAGCCACTCAAGTGTTTCAAAAACCCCTTTAATAGGCTGGTCCCGCTCATGTAGCCACCCGCTGTATCTCCTCCTAAATTCCCTCCAAAACTCGGTCTTACTACAGTTATCAGGTTTGAGGGAATCAAGTTCGTCTCTACAAAATACCTCGAAAAAACGCTCCCATGACACGCGTTTCCCACCACATAATACGATAACTTCATTAAAGGTTTCGTAGAACCTATGTAAGGTATCCAATATCGTCTGATCTAGATCCAGTATTATTAGCCTCACGCCATGCAACACCTGAAACTATCTAATGTCGATTAATATTTATTAGATAAACTATCTATGAAGCTAATCTACTAAACTGATGTTAACTCAGATAGATTGAGAGAGGCGTCGTACACCCTCTTCGCCTCTCCACGGATATAGAATCCATCGACAGTCTCCAATACATGTAAGGCACCGCCAGCAGTCTCTATCAATATATTCATATTCTTATCTACAACGCCGACCTCCTTAGCTACATATGTAACTGCAACCGCCCCCGTGCCACAGCTCAAGGTTTCTCGTTCTACACCACGTTCGTATGTCCTGACTACAATGGTATTCTTATTCTTCTTTATGGCAAAGTTTACATTAGAACCCTCTGGAAAAACCGAGTTATATCTTATTCTTCTACCAATCGCCTCCACATCAATATCCAGATTATCTACAAAAGATACTGTATGAGGGACTCCAATATCTACAGAATATACTTTAAAACCCTCTAACTCAACATCCCATATGCTTGTTTTAACCGGGGTACCTATGTATATCTCCACCAGCCATTTGTCACGGGATACTATTCTTGCTTTTTTAACCCCAACCCGAGTATGTATAAGTATCTCATCCTCCGTAGAATAGCCTTCTTCAGCCACATATCTTGCAAAGCACCTTAGGGCGTTGCCGCAGATACCGGCCTCACTTCCATCACGGTTAAAATATCTAAAGAAAACAGAGCCGTCTATTGATTCAACTGTGACGACACCATCGGCTCCCGCTCCAAAGCGTCGATGACATATGCTTCGAACCAATGGCTCAAATGCAGTTTTATCGAGAGCAGGGTTTTTAGACTTGTCTATAAAGATGAAATCGTTTCCATTTGCATGCATCTTCGTAAAATACAGCTTCAATTTTATATGGCACCAATAAAAGGGGTTGATGCCATATAAAATAACTGTTTAGTCCTCGAGATCTCTCTTCATCTTTAGATACTCGTCTCTGGATATCTCTCCACGAGCATATCTCTCTTCCAGGATCTCTAAAGCAGCCTTTCTTTTAGCAGTAGTATTGGCAACTGCCGTCTCTCTAATAACTAGGTATATTAAAAGCGATATAATTCCTATCCATGGTATTATCACTAGGATAAACCATAGGGCACCGTTCATGCCACGTTTCTCAGCATCCTGATAGACTAGGAAGCCTATGACAAGTAGGACTGCCCAGAAGAGGATTCCCCAGAAACCCATGAAGAAACCCCATGGCCAAGCCATGTGCCCCCACCAAGTTCCGGTTCCCATGTCCATACCCATATCCATTAGATGAGTGAATACGTTCAAACTCATATTTAATTCACCACTCTATATAATAACACCGTTATATATAAGCATCATAATTTACAAAATGATATGTCTTAAGCGTTGGCTCCAAGCGTTAATTTGATGGATTCTAGGGAGTTGTCAGAGGCTTTTTATCATACTGTGGATAATCCTAATATATTTCAGTCGAAAATAGAATTAAATAAATTAAATTTAAGGAACTTGATTCCTTGTTTAATAGGGCCCGTGGTCTAGCTTGGTAGGATGCTGGCCTCGGGAGCCAGTGGTCCCCGGTTCAAATCCGGGCGGGCCCACCACATCTATAGCCTTATATTTGCTTCGGGTATTCTTGAATAACCCTCTACAGCCTTGACCAAATGTTTTATAGGCACATTTTCATTCGGTTTATGCGCAAGAGACTCGTCGCCAGGACCGTATCCTATAGTTGGTATCCCAGCCATCCCCGCCGAATATACTCCGTCCGTACTGAAACGCCATGTAATAAAGCTAGAATCGCTAAATACCTTTGTCTTAATAAGCCTTAAAATCCTCTTTATGACACGGCTCCTTTCAGTTATCCAAGCTGGGAAGAAGTGTCGTGCCTCTAGCTTCTTCCCATTCCATAGTGGAAGCTGATCCACAGGTATGTACACCTCGACATCTCGAGCCAAGTTTTTCTCCAAAGCCTCGTTGGCTATAATCCTGATTTCACCCAGTATCTTATCCTCATCTTCCCCCACGATAAACCTCCTATCGATGTTTATGAAGCAATGGTCTGGAACCATGGGCGGTGACTTGGGTGTACATTCTATTATTGTAGGGATAACTGTGGATCTCCCTAGGAGGCGGTGGCTAGGTAGTTTGTTTTTAAGCTTAAGCACTCTGTCCATGATGAATGTAGATGCTGCAAGTGCATTCATGCCCTTCTCAGGCATTGAGGCGTGCGCTGTTTCACCCCGTATCTTAATATGTATAACTGCCCTCCCCCTCTGACCAATGCTTATATTTAGGTTGGTAGCCTCCCCCAAGACAACAAGGCTGGGGTTGATTCCCAGAGTGTTCTCCAATGCATATTGAAGTAAGATACCCTCCGCTATCTCCTCCTGTGAGACAAAGACGAGGTAGATTGTCGGGTGAGGCTCCCTAATCATAGAGATAGATGTCAACATAGCGGCTATAGCACCCTTCATATCTACAGTGGCCCTTCCATATACCCTACCATTGATTATCTTCGGTTCATAAGGCGGGGTCTCCCAGTTAGATAAGTCTCCCTCAGGGACATGATCCATATGCCCCTCATAAACTATACATTTATCGATACCTCCCTTTACAACCCCGATTACATTCCCATATTCATCGATAAAGGCTTTATCCACACCCTCAGCATCCATAATCTCCTTTATCCTATGCGCCACCTCACCCTCTTCTCCAGAGACGCTTCTAACGCTCACCAACGTCTTAAGATATTTTACAACTTTCTTTTCAGCCTCCTCCCCCATAAAACTCCTCCTCCATATTTATTTAGATGGCTTCAAAGAGCTTGGTACTATAGTATTTTAAGGCGCTGTCAGGGAGTACCGTAACTATTTTTGCACCATTTGAAAAGCCATGCTCCCTAGCGACCTTTATTGCAGCAGCTACATTCGCTCCGCTTGAGATTCCGACGGCGAGGCTCTCCAGTCTAGCGAGGTATCGTGCAGTATGAATAGCCTCTTCACTCGATACAGTTACAAAGTCGTCTATAACATCCCTATATTTCTTAACTATCTCCGGGATAAAGCCGTCGCCTACGCCTTCAACCCTATGTCGACCGCACTTAGCCTTACCTAACCCCTTGAACCAGTATGTCGCCACAGGGCATTCCTCTGGCTCGGCTCCAAATATCTTTACATCATTAAACGCCTCCTTAAGTCGGAGACCGGTTCCAACCAATGTACCTCCAGTCCCCACATGAGCCACGAAAGCGTCTACAGCCCCAAGTTGCTCTATTATCTCCCTGCCAGTCGTCTCATAATGAGCCTTCACATTAGCCTCATCAGCCCACTGATCAAAGACATAATATTTTTCAGGGTTCTTTTCAGCAAGCTCCAACGCGTATTCCAAGGCCTTTAATGCATCAGTCTCCCCACCCGGGGTAGTCACGAAATCCGCTCCATATAATTTCATGGTGAGATAACGCTCTCGACTCATCTCCTCCGGGATCACGATCAATACCTTATAGCCTAGGTATGCTCCTACAGCTGAAAAAGCTATACCAGTGTTTCCCGTGGTGGGGACTACGAGCGTCATCCCAGGCTTCAGCTCTCCTCGTTCTTCAGCAGCCTTTATCATGTAATATGCAATACGATCTTTAATGGAGCCACTTAGGTTCATGAACTCTACCTTAGCCCATATTTCTACATCTAGGTCATGACCTATCCTCGAAAGCCTTATAATTGGAGTCTCTCCAATCAGGTCAATAGATTTAAATGCTTTTTTACTCATGTCACCACCCTTTAGATATTTCTAAGGGCGTTCTCCAAGTCAGATATAAGATCCTCAACATTCTCAATACCAACGGATAACCTTATTAACCCCGGTGTTATTCCAAGCCTCTCCTTCTCCTCATCTGGCAGTGCCCTATGGGTCATTGTAGCAGGTTGCTCTATAAGGGTTTCCACGCCACCTAGGCTAACAGCCTTTTTCATGATACTCAGGCTATTTAGGAAAGCATCTACCTTATCCTGGTCGTCAGTATATAGTTTAAAGGAGATCATCCCTCCACCGAGGCGCATCTGACGCCTAGCCAAGTCGTATTGTGGAAATGACTTTAGGAATGGATACAACACATTCTCTACCTTGGGGTGTTTAGAGAGGTACTCAGCGATTTCCATAGCATTTTTACAGTGTCTCTCCATCCTAACCTCCAGTGTTTTA
>JALTNJ010000125.1 GCA_027000765.1 Nitrososphaeria archaeon
TCTACATCCTCATAAATAGGTCCGGTCGGCGTCAATGTACTCTTCTTTAGCTTAATACATTCAACCGACATCTTCATGTCTATAGATACACTAGATAATACCTTAACTAGATGACGCTTCCAACTCCATGGTTTCTTCACCCTAGCAATGGTTAAGTGGGGTTTAAATGCCCTGCTCTCACGTCTAAAGCCCATTGAAGAAGTAATCCTCTCAATGTCATTGAAAATCTTGAGGAGAGTATCATTCTCAAGTAAACGGATGACCACAACCCTAGGTGAAGATAAAGATGGAAAACCGGTTATCCCGTCAAAAAACACCTCAAATCTAGGGGCCTTTATTTCAGCCAGCCTACTCTTTAATAATTCAACCTTATCCTCCGGAGTCTCTCCTAAAAACTTTATAGTTACATGCAGCTGCTCCTGATTAGGAAAAGTCCCTTTAACCCCCTCTCTAACCAGAATCCTTTGGATATCCATGACCTTACTAACTATAGAAGCATCATCCACATCAAAGGCTATAAATAACCGCATTTTAAACTCCACCTACTAGGGATAACATTAAATTACCCTTCCTAAATTAATCTTATGAATAAGTTAAATAAACTAATTTTATGGCAGAAGGAGGGAGGGTATGAAGACACTTATATGTACAGTAGGCCTTCCGGGAGCAGGCAAGAGCATTCTAGTCAAAGCCGCGCGGGAACTAGGGGTACCTGTCTATATTATGGGGGATATAATTAGGGAGAAAGCTAAGGCTAAGTATGGTAGGGATGATGCTTATCATACAGGTTTGTTCATGAAGGAAATAAGGAGGAAATTTGGAAGAGACATTGTAGCTAGATTGACGATAGATAAAATTAAAGATAGAGGAGAGGATTCAAGGCATATTTTGATCGACGGGCTTAGAAATATTGAAGAGCTAGAATACTTTAGAAGCACAGGATATAAAGTGGTATTAATAGCAGTGGTAGCCAGTTTCCCAACGAGGTTTAAGAGAATAATCACTAGGAATAGAAGAGATGATATTAAGACATTAAGCGAGTTTATATCAAGAGAAAATAGGGAGAAGGATATAGGTCTTGTAGATGTTATTAGGGAGGCAGACTACTACTTTATAAACGAGGGAATCACAGTTGAGGAGAGTATAGAAGAGGCTAAAAAGCTTCTTAAACTAATTATGGAGGATGTAAATTGACAAAGAAAAAAAGCAAGTATATCAGAGAAAGGATAAAAGAAGAATCTGAGGTTATGGAAGTCTTGAAAAAGGCGTCTATAACCGTCCAGACAATGGTATATCCATGTGAAGACATGGAGAAGGTGTCCCAATGTATTAGGAATGTGGTAGATGGACAAATTATAGAGGAGGAGGTTTCTCCCGGCCATACTCTTCTACTTATAAAGGCGGAGGGGAAGGATGCGGTTGTAAGGATATTTAATCATTTTAGGCAGAGACGGGTGCTTGCAACACTGAGAAGGTATTTAAACAAATATGTTGATGATACAAAAGGTGAAATAATGCTGTTCCTACATAAACAGGCGGCTTTTGCAGGCGTATTAAATCTATGTGATCCAGGTGAATCACCTTTAGGAGAGATTATTGTGAGGATTAAGGTGGATGAACCTCGTAGGATAATAAGCTGGTTTACTTCTTTTTAGGCTTTATATATGGGATATCAACGTAATCCAAGTCGTTCGCTATAAATGTAGATGGAAATACCTCTCTGGCTTCTTCGATTAACTCCTCGACATCGCCGTATCTAGCGCTAAAATGTGTTAAAACCAAAATCTTTACGTTGCTTTTCCTAGCGATTTCAGCGGCATCCCTTGCAGTTGTGTGTTGTGTCTCAAGGCTACGTTCATAGTAGCTAGTGGTATAAGTAGCTTCATGTATAAGTACATCCGCATCTCTAGCTAGTTCAACCATTCCATCGAATGGCATCGTGTCTCCTGAGAAGACGATCTTCCTACCTTTTATGGGTGGTGGGATGAAAAAGTCGCTAGACTTGTATGTCTTCCCATTATAAGTGATGTCTTCCCCCCTAGAGAGAGGCCCCCAATACTCCTTTGGTATACCTAGGGAAGAAGCGAGATCTACATTAAATGTACCAGGCCTATCATATTCCTTAAGCATATATGAAAAGCTTATTCCCCAATGCATGTTACGTACAGCTTTCACATAATAATCTCTAAAGTGGAACTCAGCCCCATCATAGACTGTATGAAAATGGATTGGAAAACTCAGTTCTACATTCATCATCTCAGTCGTTAACTCAATAAACTGTTTAAGCTGTGGAGGGCCATATATCTCCAAGGGAGCCGTCCTCTTAAATAAGGATAAAGTCTGTAGGAGACCGGGTAAACCGAGTATATGATCACCATGCATATGTGAAACAAAGATCTTTATCCTCTTTCTGAATCCAAGTCCTATTGTAAATACCTGTCGCTGGGTTCCCTCGCCGAAGTCGAAGAATATGTATTCGCCTCTCCTTAGGACAAGTATACTAGTAACATTTCTATCCTTTGTGGGGACACCTGCAGACGTCCCAAGGAAGATTATCCTAATTATATCTCCAGACTCATTTTCGCTCAACAACACGTAGCACCCTCGTTAATCCACTGTGTACTGGTATTTCGAATCTATTAATCTCTACTAATCCATATTTATCCATATCTAATTTAAAGTCAATTGGAACCATAAATACAGTTCTAACCAGCGACTCGAGAGTCGATAGATATTCTAGAAAATGCTCTATGAGAGATTTAGAATGTGTATATCCCCCGATTGAGGTTATTCGGCCATATGGAGGATCCGTAACCACATATTTAGTGTTTTTAATCATACCACGGAGAGAATCGCCACATATGACGTCGGTGTATACATACGCTGGATCTATCCATTTAGCGTTTTCCCAGCATCCCAAAGCCCATTTATACATTATCTCGATGCATATGCTGTTAATACCCATAAGCGAGGCCTCTACCGATATGCCTCCAACGCCGGAGAAGGGGTCCAAGATTGTTTCTCCCTCTAATGCTCCAGACAGATTTACCATGATCCTAGCAAGCTTGGGATGGAGGGAAAAAGGCGAGAACACGGGTCTTTTACTAGGTAGTCTATCTCTGAAGCCCTTGCTATGTTTACCGACTAGCTCCAATGCAGATGCAACCAAGTCTTCAACAAATATAAATACAAAGCGTTTATCAGGAGACCTTAGGTCAACATCCCCGGGATAATCCTTTAAGACATAGCCGGCTATCTCCCTAGATACATCTGCTGTGTCCCAGCCCAAGTATTCTCTTGGTTTATCTAAAAGAACTTTGATACCCAGTTTATTGGAGTTATATATATCTGACTCTAGTTCCTGTGTTACCACCTCTTTGTATGTAGCGTTGATCCGGTATTCATAGATCTTAAATCCTTCCCTGACTGTTGCCGACCTCATGATAATATGCCGAATAATCTCAGGAGAAAGATCTGTATCCACAATGAGAAGCCGGCGTCTCCTAAAATGCTTCCTTACATGCCCTCCATACGTCTTAATAAGCGTAAGTACCTCGAATTCCGAGATATCCGGAAAGTCCATGGAGATCCAGAATCCAAATAACATGTTAAACAACCTGTGTAGAGCTATGTAAATAAACTCGCTATTTTATCCTCAATCTCTATAGTCGAATATGGATTATCGATGGTATTAGACCCTATGATGTAGCTTACCCCCGCATTATATAACCTGTCCACAGCGTTATTAACTAATAGGAGATGCACTGCAGCGGCTACGACCATATCTACACCACTCTCTTTTAGCCTTTTAGCTACCTTGGCCATTGTGCCTCCACTTGAGATCTCGTCATCCAATATGATCGCTGTGTCTACTTTCTCAATATCACCAGCTTCTTTAACAACGATTTCCCCTGTATACCTATCTCGCTCCTTTATAAAGTATGTATAGTCGCATGAAAAGCTCTTCGCTAGCCTTCTAACAATGTCTAACCTGCCTTTATCCGGTGCCACCAAAATAAACTCCCTGTCTCCAATCAAGCTTTCTACAGCATATCTTATGATGTCATTGTAGAGCGATAATGTCTCAATCTTTGTCTTAGCATATTTCTTGAGTGCAGAAGCATTATGGACGTCAAATGAAATAAGGGTATCTACTCCAATAACATGCAAAATATCGAGGAATAGTTTTAGGCTTAGGGATTCTCCTTCTAAAAATCGTTTATCCTGCCTAGAATATGATAGATATGGAATTACAGCCATGACCTTTTTAGCTCCATAATATTTTAAGGCCTCAACTGATTGGAAAAGAAGGAGAAGCCTATCGTTTGTTTCTGGATAAGTGGGATGAAACAGTAGCACGTCATTCCCATTAACCATAGTTGTATCCGAGAGTCTTGCCAATACCTCTCCATTGGGAAATACACGTGTAGCTATCTCTATTGAATCTACACCCAAGTTTTTAGCTATTTTCTCTGCTCTCTCAAGTGAGAAATCAGGCGCGGCTATGATCATAATATATCACCAAACTACTTTTAACACATGCTCTACAAAATTTTAATTGTATAACATAATAAAATTGCGTTTGGAGAAACATCGGTATGGAGGAAAAATAGATGAAATATAAGAAGATCTCCGATGACCCCATATACTTGAGCATATTAAATTATATTAGAGAGCGTGGTGAAGTACATCCATCAGAGTTATCCAGTGTATATAATATTACTAGACAAGCAGTTGACCATAGGCTTAAGAATCTTGAGGAGGAGGGATATATAGTTAAGAAATACATTAGTGGAAAGGTTTATGTATCTCTTACGGATAAGGGTATAGAGATATTAACGAATAAATTCATACCGGAGTATAGAATGAAAGCCGATATATCTAAATCCATATTTTATAGGATCGAATTT
>JALTNJ010000126.1 GCA_027000765.1 Nitrososphaeria archaeon
ACATTAGCTGCATATTCCTTACCAAATGCAAGCATCTCTGCAGCTGCAATTGCGAGACCCGCCATTGTATGTAGATGATGGTTACTTACAATACCTGGAAAAACTGCTCGTTTGATTTGATCAGCATATTTATTGAACGATGCTATAGCACCTCTCTGAGGGCCAAAGAAGGTTTTATGTGTAGACATTGACATTACATCAGCACCCTCCTTAAGGGGATGTTGAAACACGCCTCCAGCGACTAGCCCACTTACATGAGCAGCGTCGTAGCCTACAATTATATTGTGCGATTTTAGGAAGTCACTTAATTCTTTAACTGGATGTGGAAATAATATGAGACTTCCTCCGAACATTGCTAGTTTTACTTTAACCCCTTCTTTATCGAGTTTCTCGATCTTCTTCATGGTAGCATCTACATCTATGTTTAAACGTTCCTCATCAAATTCGAAGTATTCGACATTTAGACCTTTCACTGCTCCTGCCGTGCCGCCAAACTTCTTCTTACCCATGGAGATATGTCCTCCTTTAGCTATTGAGAGAGCCATCATAGTGTCTCCTGGCTCAGTAAATGCAGTATAAACAGCTACATTAGCGGTTACACCACTAATAGGACGAACATCTACAAACTCAGCATCAAATAGTCTTTTCATTAGATCAATTGCAATTAACTCGACCTCGTCTATGAACATACATCCAGCATATACTCGTTCTCCAGGCCATCCTTCTGCGTATCTATGTTCGAAATCACTGATCAATGCCTCCTTCACAGCTGGACTGATGATGTTTTCACTAGCGATGAGGGGGATGCTTTCTGCAAAG
Organism: Nitrososphaeria archaeon; assembly: GCA_027000765.1. Lineage (GTDB taxonomy): Archaea > Thermoproteota > Nitrososphaeria > Geothermarchaeales > JDFR-13 > Geothermarchaeum. The sequence continues at coordinate 820 of JALTNJ010000126.1, forward strand.
AATTGGTTATGCTTCTCTAATAAGCTTCTTAACTTAAGAAATATATCATGGGGACTACTCATCTACCGACACCAAAATAAATTAATGGATAGTTATAATAGTTTAGTGTTATCAGAAAATAGTGTATAGGCTATTATTAGAGAGTCGATAGATATTCTAGATATTCATCTGCATCCATCAACGCCTCTATCTCTTTTGTATCTGATAATTTAATTTTTACTAGCCATCCATCTTCATATGGAGACTCGTTTAATATCTCAGGAGTATCCTCTAAGGACTCATTTACTTCTATGATCTCGCCAGATACAGGAGCGTATATTTCAGCGACGGATTTTACAGACTCTATCTCCATGAATGGAGATCCTTTTTCAATTACAGTACCGATCTCAGGAAGGTCCACATAAACAATTTCATGAAGCATGTCTTGTGCATAGTCAGTAATACCTATTACTGCAGTAGACTCATCGAGTAACTTCAGCCATTCATGTGTTTTTGTGTAATAGAGGTTTTCTGGCACATTATATTTTTTCTTTGCCATCGTGATACACCCCCTTCTTTTTATTATTTAGAAAAAAATTAATAATTAAGAGATAAATATTATTGCTTCCTTCTAAATCCAAATCTATCTGTATCGTATAAAGGAAAGTTTCTTATTATAGCATCTCTGGTTTTCCCCCTTACATCAATGCATATTCCTTGGCCGTCGACTGCATAATTGACATTAACATATCCCATGCCGATACCTTTCTTCAAGATCGGTGAGAAACCGCCACTTGTAACCTGACCAAGGAGATCCATGTTATCACAATCATATATGTCATAGCCTTTTCGAGGGATTGATCGGTCGTTCATAACCAAGCCTATTCTGAGCCGAGTTATATTGTCTTTAAGCTCAAGTAAGGCTTGTTTTCCAATAAAATCTCCTTGATCCATTTTAACTACCCAAGATAGATTCGCTTCATAGGGATTGGTTGTTTCATCTATATCGTTACCATATAGACAGTATCCAGCTTCAAGTCTTAGAGAGTCTCTTGCACCAAGGCCACAGGGTAGTCCCCCTGTAGATACCACATCACGTTTCAAATTATTCCAGAGATTAATAACTGAATTTGTATCGTTAATATAGGTAATGATCTCGAAACCATCCTCTCCAGTATATCCTGTTCTTGAAATCCAACCCTCTATGTCCTTATAGGAGAAACGGGTTATGTAGAACCTTTTGAGATCCGTTGCGCCTCGATATATTTTTCCGACTACCTTTGTAGCCAGTGGACCTTGAATTGCTATCATTACAGTTCTATCTGAAATGTCTTCAATAGATACGTTAAAACCGTCGGCGTGGCTAGTAATCCACTTAAGATCTTTTTCTCTGTTTCCCGCGTTGTAGACTATCATTATCTTTGACTGGGTAAGACGGTAGACTAGTATATCATCTACAATGCCGCCATTCTCATTAAGCAATAACGAATAATGTGATTTCCCATCTACTAATCTATTTACGTCATTGGCGGTTAGGTAGTTAACAAACTTAGTTGCATCAACACCCTCTATTAAAGCACGCCCCATGTGAGACACATCAAATATTCCTACCTTTTCTCTCACAGCCATATGCTCCTCTAAAATTGAGGAGTAAAATAATGGCATGTAGAAGCCTGCGAACTCTGTCATCTGTGCCTCCTTTGAATGAATATCTGAAAGAGGAACTTTCTTCACCATTTTCTATAACCTCCAATACTTTGTTACTTAATCTCTATCTTTATTTTACTTAAATCATTCACTATCACTTTATCACATGATGGACAGCGAGTTATGCCTTCTAAGGCCTTGCGAATAGAGAATAAACGGCCACTATGATAAAATATCTGTCCACATTTTGAGCATCTAATTGTGATTGGCATACTAAAAGAAAAATTAGCTTACAGCTAGTAATTATGTTTTATCTAATCTCAGAATAGATGTTGATCTTCTCTACGAATATAAATTCTTAATTTATATTTAATGAAAGCAATGTAATGTAATTAGCATGCCGAGATACAAAAGAATCACAATTTTAGCGGAAAAGCCTAAGGCGGCCGAGAAAATAGCTCAGGCTTTAGCTGAAATTGGGCAATTAAGTGAGATGTCCTACCGAGGGTTAAAGTACTATAAGATTAGGAAGGGAAGTACTATAATATACGTGACATACGCGTTAGGACATCTTTATACGCTGGAGGAAGTAAAACCAAGATTCTTCAAGAGATATCCTATTTTTACGTTAGAATGGACTTTAAATAAGCGTCAAGGAAGAAGGAAGGGCTCTGTAAAGAAAATTATATCATTATTAGACAAGTTGGGTAGTGAATCGGATGAAATCGTAAATGCATGTGACTACGATATTGAAGGAAGTACCTTAGGTTATAATGCTATACGGTTTGCTAAGAAGAGAAATGGTGCTAAAATCTCTAGGATGAAGTTCTCTAGTCTTACTAAAAAGGAGATATTATCATCCTTTTTTAAGAGAGACATTAAACTAGATGGATATTACGCTATAGCGGGAATATCTAGGCATTTAATTGACTTTATATGGGGGGTAAACCTAACTCGTCTCTTGACAGACTTAGCTGTTTCAGCATCTGGGGTACATTCTCTAATAAGTATAGGAAGAGTACAGGGACCTACTTTGTATTACATTGTGAAGAGAGAAAGGGAGATAAATACTTTTGTGCCACTTCCATTCTGGAATCTTCATACTAGGTTTAAAACAGAAGCGGGAGAGATTGTTGAAGCAACATATGTGGAAAACCCGGTTTTGAAAAAGAATGATGCTGTTGAAATTAAGAAGCAAGTAGAATCTATAGGCATAGGATATATAAGTGAAGTAAAGAAGGGAAAACGCAGGTATGCGCCTCCACCTCCATTTAACTTAACTGACTTACAGAGTGAGGCATATACCAACTTTGGTTTTAAGCCAAGCAGAACTCTAGCGATCGCCGAGCAGCTTTATTTAGAGGCCCTTATAACTTATCCCAGAACCGGTTCGCAGAAGTATCCCCCTGATATAGATCATGGAGAGATTTTGAGTGGTTTACTTAGGATATCATCTTATAAGGATATTGTTAAAAGAACGTTTAATGTAAACCCGAGTTTAAAACCAGTTGAAGGTAAGAAAACAGATCCTGCACATCCTGCGATATTTCCAACGGGGGAGGTTCCTAAAAGAGAACTCTCGATAGATGAAAAGAAACTATATGATTTGATACTTAGAAGATACATTGCTTCTTTTTATCCACCTATAGTAATGGATACCATGAAAATATCGATAGATGTAGGAGGACATATATTTGTTGTTAATGGAAGGAGAATCGTAGAAAGGGGATGGTTAGAAGTATATTATCCGTATACCAATATTGGAGAGAGTACCCTACCAGCTTTATACGAAGGACAAAAGCTGATTGTTTCAGATGTTTTAATAGAGGATAAGTTTACTCCACCGCCTAGGAGATATACTCAGAGAAGCCTTTTACTTCAAATGGAGAAGGATGGGATAGGTACAAAAGCAACTAGAAGCCAAATCATTGATACACTTTACCAAAGAAATTACATAAAAGGTGAAAGCATAGAGCCTACCGAACTTGGTATGACTCTTATAGAGATACTGGAAAAGAAAATACCTAAGATAATATCGCTGGGAATGACACGTGAAATGGAGAGGAACCTAGAGGAAATCCTAATTAGACCAGATATATCTAAGAAGGTTCTTAGAGACTCAGTTGAAACAGTCTCAAGCATAATTTTATCGGTTATGGGTGAGGAGACATTAGGAAAGAGACTTGACTCTATGAGTAAGACGGCAAGATATAAGAAGAGAGTTCTAGGGAAATGTCCTATCTGTAAGGATGGAGACTTGATAATTATTGTTTCAAAACGTACAGGAAAAAGGTTTGTTGGATGTAGTAATTATCCTAAGTGTACTGCATCAATGCCACTTCCCCAAAAGGGAAGAATTAGGGTCGGAGGAAAATGCAATAAATGTGAGTGGCCTAGAGTTAAGGTTACTATAGGGAGAAAAACATTTGTTACATGTGTTAATCTAGATTGTCCAAGTAA
>JALTNJ010000127.1 GCA_027000765.1 Nitrososphaeria archaeon
TCGATTCCATTTAATAATGCTAGTAGTGATGTTTATTGGGATGTTGAATTTCTACCTCCTGTGGGTAAGAGTACAGGATTTACTTTGAAGGTATACTGGAATAGGCAGGATCCCCCTGATGGTTATTGGATTGTCGTTCTCAGTATACTTGACCCTGATACTAATAAGGAGGTCCAGACGTTAACTGTAAAATTGTTAGTGTAAATACTTGTTTTTTAATATCATCAATTATATGTCATATAGAATGGTATAAATTGTTATATATTATTGTTGATACAATCTATATTGGATAAGTAATAGATAGAGGGAAGATATACTTTGGAAATGGTTGGGAATCATGGGTTTATCATCATCAATATCGCTTATTGTACTTGTTTTAGTTATAATTCTTAGCTTCGGGACCTACATGAATCTAGTGATGACTTCGGTGAGGATAAACGATCCACGTAGGATAAACCTTATTACTAGACATATAAAGGAGGAACTGGACTGCTATAAGCTGAATGGAACGGGTGTAGAGAAATATATTTATGTTGAAAATATGTGGTATGACGATACATATATTACGGATATAGTTATTGTAGCTCAAAACGGGACCATCATCAAGGAAATTAATCTACAGGAATATATTACCATCCCGACATTATCTGCTCTGAACATCACTAGGGATATGATAAATCAGAAGGCTGGGGATCCTACAGCCATAACCCCCAATTTGTACAATGACCTGTTTGAAGACCCTCCCCTCTATAATGTGATTTTGATAACTAAATATGGTAACAGTTTCCCTGTCAAGAGGGTTATAAATGTGTAGTGAGAGAGTTAAATTATTATTATATTGGGTAATGTAATATAATAAAAATAGATGTTATATATAGGTGTCGAGTGAGTATAAATGTCGTGGTTTTTCAAATTGTTTAATAAAAAAGAAAAAAATGAGGATAAAGCTGTAAAAAACCCTGCTGATGAAAATAAAGGTAATGAAGGGAAGGATAAGGAGGTAAAGAAGTCTAAGTCTAGAAAGGGAAAGAGGTCGACTAAAAAGACTGGTGAGAAGAAGACTAAAGCTAAAGGAAAAGAGGCTCCTGAGAAGACGGCTAAGTTGGATGAGGCGGGAAGAAAGAAGGATAAGACGGAGGGGCAGACTCCTAAGGAGGAGGCGGGAGTTATAGAGGTGGAGAGTAAAGAAGGTGAGACGACTACCGTATTGGAGGAGGTTGAGAAGCCTCCTGAAGAGGCGGAGTTTCCTCCAGAAGAGGCTGAGGAGGTTGAGAAGCCTAAGAAGAAAAAGAAGAAGGATAAGCTCGAGGTCTATAAAGACGTATATGCTGTTATGAAAAACACGCTTTGGGACATAAGCTGGATGATATTAAAAACTCCCTCTGAACTCGTTGAGCATGCAGAGGTTCTTGAATCATATGACCTTTTGGATGGAGAGTATCGTGTAGATCTTTATCTGCATGAGGGTCAAGGATACTATATCTTGTCTGAGAAGGAAGTCTCTCCATATTTAATAGATCTAACAAATGTGGTGGGTGAAGTCATTAGGAGACTCGGGCTAGATATATCTGAGGGTAAACTGATGGAGACAATCGACTACGTCCTACATATATTGGAGCTTGAGATAGACGAGGAGACGAAGAAGCAGGTACACCACTATCTATACAAACTCACTAATCCCTACCAGATACTACATCCCCTGTTCGCTGACGAAAGCGTTGAGGAGATCACTATCCCAGATGTCAACTTCGAGGTTTTTGTGAGGCATAGACGTTATCCAGACCTCCAATGGCTTAGAACTAATATAAGCTTTCCTAATGAAGACACGCTTAACAGCTATGTCCAGAGGCTGGCTCTCGTAAGCGGTAAGAGCATCAGCCCAAGCAACCCATATGTAGAGTGTAGGGCACCGGATGGTAGTAGGCTTACGCTAGTATATGGTGAGGAGGTATCTGGAGGCCCGAGCATAACGGTTAGAAAGTATCCTGAGGAGCCATGGACAATTGTAAAGCTTATAGCTGTAGACGCAATATCCGTTGAGGCAGCTGCATACCTATGGCTGCTACACGAGGCCAAGGGAGTGATATTCGTATCTGGAGCTATGGCTACAGGTAAGACCACGATGCTCAACGCATTGCTATTATTGACGGATCCGAGGAGGAAAATAGTCACTCTTGAGGAGACACCTGAGTTAAACCTCCCCCATCCATTGTGGCAGAGAATGTATACCAGAGAGATCCCGTTCTACAGTCAGCTTAAGCCAGTAACACTATGGGATCTAGCGATATGGAGTCTCAGGTCCCGTGGAGACTATGTGGTAATCGGAGAGGCTAGAGGTGAGGAGGTAACTGCTCTAGTACAACAAAGCTTGTTCGGTACAGGTGCGTTGACGACGATACACGCGACATCTCCACAGGATCTAATTAACAGGCTCATATCCCCTCCATTGAACCTACCTGAACATTGGCTATCAAGTATATGGGCTATTGTCCAGCTCCGAAACATAGGGGGCTGGCGTGGAGTTACAGACGTAGTTGAAATCGATAAGGATGGGCATCTTGTTCAAGTGTTTGAGAGGAAGTCAAAGAAAGATTCTCTAAAGGCTGTTACCGACCCGGCGGGAACTTATAGGATTAGGCTGGCTGGTACACTCCTAATACTCGGTGAAAAGGTTAGAGATGAATATCATAACAGAGTGGAGTTTCTAAACGAGATGCTGAGAAAGAGAATATACAAATACAGGGATCTGGCTAAGGAGCTAGTTAAATATTACGCCGAGAGGTCGGTGATAGAATAATGGATGAAAAGATCTTTATAGAGTTCTTTATGATAATCGTTGTATTGTCCATAGGATTCCTTCTACTAACATCTGTCGCTCCTCTCCTACAATCAATTAGTAAGCCTCAGACGGCTCCCCTTGTGGAGGTAGTATACTCATATTGTTATTATAACGCTACTGGCAACTACTATAACTGGACAGGATATCTTTATGAATATGATCCAAGTAAGGTGGGTATACAGAGGATCTCATTATATGGAGATGGGGATATCAGCATATCCTATATATCGATTAATGGACAGCTATATAATAATGGTGAAATATTTTATCTTAATGATGGGTTGAACAACGTTACCATAATCTTCTCATCGACATCGGCTACAACAGAGTCTGAGGTAACATATATCGTCATGTTTGATAAGGGCTTCTCTCTAGATGGGAAGACGTCTGTTTCGTAATTAATTATTGGTTTGGGGGATCAGTGAGATGGTGTAGAAAATGGTATCAATATATGACATCCCACTAGAGACATATTACGCTCTTAGTGTGGTCCTCCTTACTGGAGGACTTTATTTCAGCCTAACTAGGCCGAGAAAATATGTAGAATATACTATTCTAACCACCATCTTAAGCCCACTACCCTCCCTAATAGCCTTATACGTACAAGTAGGATATACCTATCTATTTCAAGTAACTCTATTTGGATATGCCATAATAGTTCTATCCGTGTCCCTCCCCTTCGCCACTGGAGAGTTCCCTAAGTTATTGAGGGAGATATATGCTGATACCCGTAGATACTATGTAATTTGGCTGGCTAAGTCAGGAACACTTGAATATATTGATGCAGAGAGGTTTTCAAGACAACTGACGTTATACACATATTTGCTGTTAATCTTCGGCCCCATAATCGCCTTCCCACTCTATGTCATGGGTCTATTCATCTATGGATTTATGATACTTGTGGGGGTATTTCTAATAGTTGTACTCATGCCATACCTAACGGTGTTAGTCGTCCGTTCGGGATACGTATCTAGTTTACTGGATGAGCTCCCACAAGTCCTCCAGCTCTTCCTTATCCACCATAGGAGCGGAGAAACAATTATGGAGGTATTCAGAAATATTGCGGCTAGTGCTGAAAACCTTCCCTCTTGGAGCAAGTTGACTAAGAGCCTCCTACTCCAGAGTGAAATGACTGGACACGGTATAGATAAGGTGATAAGTGAATGGATAGAGGTAGGGAAGGCCCCGGAAAAGATAAAGAACTTCCTGGAGGGCTATCTATATACGTGGTTAGCTGGAGGTAATATCGAGGCTTATGTAAAGAGATGGCTGGATGAGGAGGAGGTTCTATGGGTTGATAGGATAAAAAGCTATTATGAGAGGATGCTGGTGTTCGCCGAGATCGCTATAATGGCGGCTGTGAGCCCGATAGCTGTGCTTCTAATCGCCTTCCTAAGCCCTGGATATGGTATAGTGCTCTTAGAAATGTTGATATTCATATTCCCTGTAATGCTCTATATTATACCAATGGTATACATGTCATCGGTTAAACCAAGGATGGCTTCTACACCAAAATTCATCCCAAATATCAAGCATCTACTGATCGCAATCGGCCTCGCAATCATCCCAATATTCATCTTAAACGATATATTTTCTAAATTTGTCGGGTTCCTCGTGGTTCTAGGTATGGTCCTCCTTCCATTCGAAATAAAGTGGAACCACGGTGTGGAGAGTCTTGACAGGGGTGTTTTAAGGTGGTTAGAGACCGCGATGCATTATATGCTCGCTGGATCACTTCCGTTGGATGCTATACAGAAGTCGAGGGAAATGATAAAGGATAGCGCTACACTACGGCTAATTAACAAAATGACATATAATATTGAGTCTGGAAGACTATCTATAAAGGCCCCGACTCCCTTTCTAACACATACTTTACATATAGTAAGCACAGGGATAGTATCCGGTGCATTGTCACCCGAGCTTCTATATATGAATGTAAACATATTATATAGGATTAAAAATACGATTGAGGAGAGTAAGAGAAGTGTATTCCCCGCTATAGTATTGGGTATGATAACTCCATTTATAGTACTATTAACTA
>JALTNJ010000128.1 GCA_027000765.1 Nitrososphaeria archaeon
ATATTGTAGGCAGTATAGATAATGTTACTAATGTTAATAATAATATAATGAGGCTTAATTTACCCTTGTTCATTGGGCATCACCCTCACAAGAAACCTGCATAAATTTGATTGGTATTTATAATATATATAATATATTTACAAAATCATGGAAAAAATTAGGAGGTTTTCTAGTTAGCCTTGCGATGCTTTATTGTAGGCATAGTGAAGGTAAATAACCATCAAATGCTCTCCGCGATTCTAGCCAGTGACTCGCCTTTGAAAACATAGGTTCCCTCTGCAACACCAAGGACTATACCTGAGATGGGGCTTTTCACTATATTACCATTTATCTCGCCCAATACATCGTCTTCAGCTACTTCTTGGCCAAGTGCTATGTATGGTTTGAAAAAGCCCTCGTAATCACTCTTAACCCGCTTTAGTTTACCGTAGTGTTTCTTGCCTTTATCGGCTTCTCCATATTCCAAAATACCGAGGTTATTTAATGTTCCTAATATCGTTTTGAAAAGCTCATCGCCCCATCTCTTCATATAGTATCCACGGCCACCAACAGTCTCTATAATGGCTCCAGGTATACCCTGGTGAGATGCTTCTATGAATAACTGGCCTCTCTGACCCGATGACTCTATAGATACATGCCAAGAAATGTTGTCAACAAATGTCTTTACATAATCGTAGTCTGGATATACACTCAAGATATATGGATATGAATAATGCCCGGCGCAGTGTAGATCCAATACATAGTCTGATGATGATGCTAATTCCCAAACTGTCTTTATAATTCCTTTAGTCACTGTAGACCCCATTCCATCAGGAAAGACTCGGTTTAGATCAACGTGGTCTATAGGGTTATGTCTAATCCTAGCCAGAAAACCCAATATATTTACAACTGGCACTATTTTTACCGTTCCATCCATTTTTTCCGTGTTATTGAGATGCTCGATTAGCTTATATGCAGCGTATACCCCTGTCAGTTCATCGCCATGGATACCTGCTGTTATGAGAATGCTTGGTGAACCACTTCCATATCTATATATCCTCAGCTTTATACCGGAAAACTCCTCAACAACAACTTCTTTTTTCATTATTAAGACACCCCGCTATATAGATTAAATAATAAATTTATTGCTACGTTTGTTGATAAAAGCTGTGGCGTTAACCAGAAGATCAGTAAATTTAATTTGTTATAAAAAAGAGGGGCTGGCTATGCCCTATCTGGTATCATTCAGCGAGGAGGCTTTCAATTATCCATTCGCCGTCTTCCTTCGAGAGTCTAATGTGGATAGTCGCACTTAATCCGCTTTGTCTTATCACGAAATATACCTTGGCTCCTAATTTAGTTGAACTATTGGGTTGGATGGAGAGACATACATCCAAGGCCCCGATGTTGTCATCGGGATAATCATTGGGGGTGGCCCATGTAAATATTCTAGTCTTTGGAATCTCCATCTCTTTAAATAAGTTAGGCGGGATATCCAGTCCCTCTAAACTACGGTGGAGGTATATGTTAGCTGCTCTACTCCCGAGACAAAGGAGGCGAATATATCTAAGTACAACATACGCCGCCTCCTTGATGTCATTATCCGTGAGTAGTTCATTGTTCACGAGAGTATTGGACATAGCCAGCCCCATTAAAGAAAAAATAGAAAATGTATATCAATGAATTGAAACGGAAACGAGTTTTCTTCAGATACATCAAACAATAATTATAATTTGAGTCATATTTCAAAGAAAAATGTTAGAAAAATCATAGGCGGTCTTTATATTCATGAGATAATTTTTGATGAGCTTGAAATACCGGGGCTCTATTAAAAACTGTGACCAAACCTGATTGCTTATATGATACGTAATTATCTCCTTCGTTCACTCCTTCTTTTCCTTGTCTTCCTCTTCTTCCTATGAGATCGTCTCTTATCCAATATACTACACCTATTTATAACCTATTAAGTATAGTTATGGAGAATGAAGTATATTACTAAATATTGTTGATTATAGCTGTATAGATATACTCATTTATTGATGAGGTTGTTGACTGTCTCCCGGATATCGTCTGTTGGAACCATTATAAAGCCCTTTATGATCTGTTTAGGAGATGTAAGCGTATGTATTATATCAGATACTTCTGTTATATCCTTCTTATGCTCCTCAACTAGGACGCCACCTTCAGAAAAAACTTCAGGTAGTGCATCATACCTAAGTTGAATATATCGTGGAACAGTATTAGGCACATATTCAAAATAGTATTCCGGTTCAAATCCATTTTCATAGACTATCTCCCTGATCTTATCCAGTATATAAGGGGGTAGACTAGATTTGACTGGCACTGGTTTAAATAGGCGTCTAGTTAGGAACCTAGTGCTAAGATCTTTTAATATATCGTCGCTGTGCTGGCTCCAAATTTTTATTTGCGTTATAACAAGCGGATCAGTTATCTCTACATATGAGGATACAGGGGGATTCATATGATACTCAAATAGGGCATATATTGGCTTAATCAAATAATCATCATCTAGCTTTCCTTCTTGATAGAGATCCCATGCCCTCAAGAAAAGCTTCCAGAATAATGTTCTTGCACTCAATGTTGTTTTATGATTATATACTAATCGATACATGTGATATCTAGCTATGAAGAAGCCTTCTATCGCTGGGATATCCTTTTCTCTGATCACAAAACGTTTGAACCGGCTATTATAGACTAAAGCCCGTTTAATACGTTCAAAATCATATACACCACTAGCAACACCAGTAAAATATGAGTCTCTAAGTAGATAATCAAGACGGTCAATATCCAATTCAGAGGATAAGAGACGTATAAGAGGGAGCCATGATTCCCTTAAGACGTGGAGGTCATTATCTTCGGAACAACGTATTTCATCTTTGTAAATAGAATATACAAAGGATTTCACCTCATCCCCAATACCGTATTTTTCATACAGTATATTATTCAAAATAGATTCTGAGCTGGATATTATCTTAACTAACCAGTCTTCATGCCTATATGGTTCAATATCCAGAGAACGCTCTCGACATATACTTTCGATCATTGTTTCGAAATCATGGGAAAAAGCCGCATGTCCAATATCATGAATAAGCGAGACAATTAGAAAGAGATCCTTAGACTCGTTATCAAATTCTTGCTCTGGCATTTTATTAAGAAACTCCCTAGCAAGTGAATATACTCCTAGAGAATGTTCAAACCGAGTATGATGGGCTGTGGGATAAGCGAAGAAACTCATTCCGGTTTGTCTGATATACCGCATTCTTTGAAATTCTGGGCTATCGATAATATCAAGCAGTATACCATCTAGGATAGTAACATCTACTTCTATGAAGCCATATAACGGATCACTAATGTATTTCACATGCCTACTCATCTTCATACACTTACTTAACCCTCTGAAATATAATGTCTATAAGTGGAAATTTAGCTTTCATTAGAAAAACATATAAGTGCGAAATTTACTAGTCTGTTTACCTTCCAGTCAGCGATATTTGTAATTTCAGATATCAAGGATTTAAATTGATCCACAGGATTATTAGTGGAAGAACATGTGATTAGCATCTTGCCGAGGTCGTCAACTAAATCAGCTATTGCAAATATACTTATAGTTTTATCTAGAATCGTTGTTACTCTAATCGAAATACGGCTAAGCGCGTCGATGATCTTCTCATCGCTAGATACATCATCTATGATTTGAGAACATGAAACAAAAAACTTAGTAGGCTGAGATACTGGAAAGACGATGCCCTCATGTATCATAAGAAACTCGTCATGTATAACCAGATATGTTAAGTCCATTATTCGTAGAATATTAACGATAGACGAATCAGGGAGTTTTGATCCTAGTATATATCTAACCTTAGTGGATATCTTCAGAGGATTAGTTACTATGTTTTCATAGTCTTTAATAAACCAGTCACAGAAACCTGTTGTAAAAAAAGCCTCTTTCTCCCCGATAAAGAGGTCACGAATATGTGGATCCGTTAATTGTTCTCCAAATCTATCTATTACTTTATACAACTCCTCTAAATTAGAAAGTGACTTTGTCTCTTCACATGAATAAAGTAGTTTATCCCATAGCTTTGTTTCCTCTTCATTAGAATAGTGCCGAAAAGCCAATGCAAATATCGTCCCTAGCAAAAGAAAAACTCTAGGATTAGGTTTCATATCGTATATCTTTCTCAGAATTTGATAACTATAGCGTCTATATTCAAAGTTGAGAATGAAATCTATACCCATTATAGCTAATGCCTGGGAGAAATCGCGTATTCTATCTAGATTTAGAGTCATGCTTAACATCTAAAATTATATGAAATAGAGTATTTTAATTCGAAGAATAAAATTGATGAATCAATTATATTTAGTTATATATTTCTTGATGCTTCGGTTTCTATTTTTGATCTCAGGGCTCTTACGACTATGCGTAGAAACTCTTCCTGTGTACCTCCAGACTCAAAGAATTTACTGACAGTATCAAGATACTCCTTTTCTAGCGAGGAATATTGTTCATCTGCCCACTTATGTATCCTATATGGAATGCCTAATACAGGCAATATATGATACTCATGCGGTTTTTCATCCAAGAACTTCACTAGTTCGATTGTGTTTAATATGTTATATCCCATTTTCAGCCAAAAGTTAATTGCTCCTCTATCCTGAGGCAAGGCCATAATATATGTTGCATCACTATGTTGCTTAACATATGCCTCTGCTGCGTCAACCAAGCTTTTACCTATACCTATCCCCCTATATGGTTTTTCAACAAATAGCTCTTCAATCCAGAAAACGCCATTCCTATCCGTGACTCTAATAAAGGCTACAGCATTATTATTCATAAATCCGATAAAAACCTTGTCTCTACTGAGAATTGCCGAG
>JALTNJ010000129.1 GCA_027000765.1 Nitrososphaeria archaeon
CTCTCCTCGATAGTAACATCATACTTGTCAAGGTCCTCCAAGGTTTCAAACTTCATTACACGCTGCTTAACCAGGTCTCCATATGGCATTGGATGTCTTATCACACCCGCCTTATATCCTCTCTCCTTGATCTCCCTAGCGATATACCTGGATGTAGGGCTTTTACCAGCTCCTGTCCTCATGGCTACAACGGCTACAACCGGCTTCTCAGACTTTATCATCGTGTCTTCGGCACCAAGTAGATGGAAGGACGCTCCGCAACTGTTTACTAGCGATGCCCTATTCATGACATATACGTGTGATACGTCGCTGTAGGAGAAGAATACGTCCTGGACTCCATACTTCTTAATAAGCTCTGGAAGCATCTCCTCCGGATATATCGGTATGCCTTCTGGATATCTTGGGCCGGCTAATTCAGGTGGATATCTCCTATTCTCTATGAAGGGTATCTGGGTTGCGGTGAATGCAACTACATCATAATCAGGGTTGTTTCTGAAGAATACGTTAAAATTATGGAAGTCTCTACCAGCTGCACCCATTATAATTGCTTTCCTAGGCATGCCCATCACCTGGATAAATAATTTCCGCGAGATTCTATTTAAGTTATAATTATAACAAAAATTATACAAATGTGTTATAAATGTAACAATAGTAAGATGAAGTTATGATGGGGGTGGAAAAGTAGAAGAATTAAATTAGAAAAAGGAAAAAATCCCCCCTCGTCTCTTGGGGTTCTTAGTGGGTTGTTTACTCCTTAGCCTCGAGAGCGATCTCGATGGTGGAAACCTTGCGTACGTTTGGCTCTTCACCGACGTCCTCTGTGTCGATCTTGCACTCGACTATCTCAACCTTGTTCTCTAGGAGCCTCCTCTTAACGATCTCGGCTACGTCAACAGCCTTGGAGATCGCCTTGCCCCTGGCCTTTAGAACGACCTTCTTTGCACCAGCATCGAACTGTAGAAGCACTGCTAGAACATAGTTCATTACGGACTTTCTACCGACGAAAATAACGTTTCCCTGTTCACTCATTGATATCACCTACATTGTTATTAAGTATTAGTGATAAAACTATTAATAAATAAAATTCTGTATATATATCATATCAAATTGATTTAAATTTGTAGCATTTACTTATTCCAAAAATGACTAGTGATATAATCATATTTCTAATATTTTGAACTTTTTACAAATCGACTATCAAGTCCTCCTTCTCCGCCTCAACAAGCCATTTAACTGGTATGGGTGGATAATCTTCTTTAAACGCGAGTTTCCTCTTTATCGATAATGGTAGGATGCCCTCCTCCAACTCCTTCTTAGCGATCTCTATAGAGGACATCTGCTTATCAACTTCTATAAATGGTAATGCGCCATAATCGATCTGAACTGCTCTAACGCCAATTATCCTAGCTCTCTCAAATATCGTTAGCCTAGGTGGACCGATTGGGATTAACTCCTTATATTTAATCTTCTTCTTTTTAGGCAATTTTACTCACACCTTCTCATATTGCTATTATATCATGTATTTATAAATCTATAGTTTTTGGATTATCCGCGGTAATATAAATATCTTAATTATAATTTATCCATATCTCTCCCCAGCACATTTATATTCTTTACTAGCATCATTCCTCCATTTATTATTAGGAGGCTGGTGCATATGTCGTCTCTCTACGTCAACTACTTGGTTGAGATCGATGGAGCTGGGAAAGTCGTTATAGGCCTTTCCAGGGTCAAGGCGATTAAGATTATCAATGAGTTGAATAGACTCCTTCCCTTATCCACATATGTATTCGTCAGAAACGGGGTTCCCTACATCTACCTAGGGATAGGTAAGGGAGGCATGATGAGTGTAGAGTGTAGTAGGGGGAAGGTGTTGTACGACGTTTCAAACGATAGTCTAATGATATGTCTAGGAAACTATAAAATCGAGTCTAGGAGATACCTCGATGTAGGTATTGTAGCCGAGGGCCTCGAGATATTGGAGTCGCTAGAGTCCCGTCGCAAGGCTGTGATTAAGAAGATATAGGCACGTATATCTCCAGCTCCCTATTCTTCTCCTCCAGCTTTAGGATGCCTTCTTTAGCCAGGCTCCTAAGCAGGTCTCTTGCTAGGCTGAGCTTCACCTCAGCTCTTCTAGAGATCATATAGGGAGTGACATACTTCTGTCTCTTAACAAAATTAACGATATCTTGCTTCTCCTTCTCGGTTATGTATGATCTATATGCTTCCCTCTTCTTCTCATCCTTCTTCTTCTCATCCCTTCTACTAGCCAGTTTCTTCAACTTTGATATTGTAGGCTTCTTAGTTCCACCCATTTACATCACCATCTTTCAGATTATTATCACTCTAAACTAATACTTAAGGATTTACATCCTCAACCGTATGTCTCTGTCGCTTATACATCTCCACAATCTCATCCTCTGTCGTCGCGTCTTCAGGAGCCTTGTCAAAACGATACCGGCCTGTGAACCTCGGGAAACGGAGGGCCAGGCCGACGTCCTCCTGAACCTCGTTATATGCGCATGTGTGTATAGGGCTTAAAGTGATCTCGGCAGCCGTTATCTCAAGCACAACCTGGGGCTCAATCCACTTGTCAGGCTCTATTTTAGCAACTACCCTAGCAGGCTTATGATCCACAATAAGGGGTTTCAAGGTCTCATTCATCTGGGTGAGGTCTTCATCCTTAAACCCGGTCCCCACCTTACACACCGTCTTAAATACATCCTCCTCCTTATCATAAACAGCCATTAGGAAGCTACTTAGTAGCCCTCCTTTCCTACCTCTACCGTAGAATGCGCCGACTACAACTAGGTCTAGGGTATCGGTGAGCTCCGCACGATAATCCCTCTTCAGCTTTATCCATAGCCAGCCCCTGGCCCCAGCCTGGTAGACTGACTCTGGACCAGTGTATTTTATGACTAGTCCTTCACACCCATTCTCTATGGCTAGCATGAAGAACTCCCACAGTTCCTTAATCTCCTTGGGATAAATCAATTCAGAGGGCTTGATATAGTCATCCTCCTCAATTATCTCCTCGAGAATCTTCCTCCTCTCTGGAAACGGAGTCTTCAAAAGGTTTTTACCATCATGATACACTACGTCGAATACCCTTAGGGTGACGGGGATCTCCTCAATCATCCTATGGATATCATGCTTCCTCTTCCTCCTCATCAATTCCTGAAACGGCCTTAGCTCACCTGTCTCAGGATTAAATGCAACCGCCTCTCCCTCTATGATAGCTGTATCTGCCTTGACATGCTTCTTCACTATCTCCACGACATCTGGAAACTGGTATGTTATATTCTCCAGTCTCCTACTGAATATATGGACCTTGTCATGATCCTTATGTATCTGCATCCTCTCCCCATCATACTTAAAGTCAGCAGCAAGCATGCCATGAGTCTTCTCCCAAGCCTCTTCAGGACTCTTAACCCTCTCCGCAAGCATTGGCCTAATTGGTATACCCAGCTGGATATCGATCTCCTTAATCCCATCCAATCCCTTATCAAGAGCCACTTCAGCTATGTAGCCTATGTCAGGAACCACGTTATACGCTTCCTCCAAGACACTCTTATACTCTCTAGAGCCTAGTCTAGATGCTAAGGCCTCGAGGAGAGTCATATCAGCGACTCCCAGTCTAAGAGCACCGTCAACGATCCTAGCGATATATCTGGCTTCAATCGGCTTTGCATCTACGAATAGGCTTGCTAGGAGCTTCACCTTATCATCAACCGAGCCCTCTCCAGCTGTCCTCGCGATTTTATCCAATGTCTTATAAACCCTCTCGACGGTCAACTCCTGTGTGAATAACGTGGCCTGCTTCCTCTTCCCAATAAATTCCTCAGCTACCTTACCAATATCCCCTACCTCCCCCAGTCTTTTCTCAATAGCCTTCGAGTCGTATCCAGAGGCCATTGCAATAGACCTTATTATAAGCTTCTCACTCATACCAAGCTCCAAACCTGTATAGGGTGGATGCAGCTCTCCAAGAGTTAGATACGCAATCATCCTGGCCTCAGCGGGTGAAGCAGCTTCCACAAATAGATTAGTAAGTATCTGGATCATCTCAAGCCTGGCACTGGTTTCCTCAAGCCTCTGGAAATACTTTGCTAGGGTGAGAAACTTCATGATAAACTCACTCAAATATTATCATAACCATATGAATTTAATTATTGTTTTTAGCCGATATGGAAACTGAAGAATCCCGTAGGGTCTTCATGGCTTTATAGGAATCTCCATTTTTATATTTATTATACACCTTTATTCTTAGTCGGAGGGTCTATGGTGGAGATATATTCAGGGTTATTCATATCATCAGTAATAATCTTCATAGGTTTTGTGGGCTCCATCCTACTTAATAGGAAAAACATCCCAGATGCTATCTTCCTGATATTATTCGGATATTTCCTAGGCCCGATGACTGGAATAGTAGATCCGCAACAACTCTCTGGGGTAGCACCTTACATCGGTGCACTGGCCTTAATCGCCATAATGTTCGAGAGTAGCCTAGATATAGATCTAAATGAATTGCTCCTCTCTGCAAAACCTGCGCTGATTATTTCTCTAGCCGGGTTTTTCGCCTCAGTCATAGGCACATTTATAGTCTTATACTACATCATTGGATTCATGCCTGAAAATCCCCTCTATAGTCTATTAATAGGGACTATCATCGGTGGAGGTAGTGGGGCGGTAATAGCCAGTATAGCTCCCAAGATATCAATGCCAAACAGTCTCCAACTTACCCTTAGTCTCGAGTCTGTCCTTACGGATGTTTATGTAATAGTATTTACATTGACCCTCATGTCCATAATGGGTAACGAGAGTATGAATATCCAGCCAAGCGAGATCGTCGGTAGTATTGCAGCGAGGTTCTCTACAAGCATGGTCCTCGGATTTATAGCTGGAATTGTGCTTTCTGACCTAATCTACAAGTTTAAGAAGGAGCAACATATTTACGTGATGACATTCGCGTTTCTAATACTTCTCTATGTGGGGGCTGAGTTCGCAGGTGGAAGTGGAGCCATCACGGTATTAACAGCGGGAATCGTAGTGGCTAACCTCGCTTATCTACCCCAGTTTATAGCTGGTAGTAATATGGTTGATGTAGTAAGGTACCAACTCTTCAGTATGGAATCCACACATTCTGAACTTACTCTACTAATAAGGATATTCTTCTTCGTCGAAGTCGGCCTCCTACTTGATCTCCGTAATATAGAGATAATGATGCATGCAGCAATATTATCACTAATCCTACTTCTACTGAGATATCCCATTGCATATGGAATCGCGAGATCAATGGGCTTTAGGCAAAAGACCGGCATAGCAGCAGGTATATCAAGTGTATTTTATGCAAGAGGCTTAGCAGCCGCCGTAATGGCTGTAGTAGCTACCCAGACAATGATTGAACGAGGCGGGGTAAGTGTACCTCTATTGCCAGAGCCAGTTGGTGCATATGTTATCAGTATCGCCTCTGCAGTCGTATTATTCACGAACATAATATTAACTGTGGGAGTCGTGGCTCTCAAGAACAAGGTTAAAGAGCTTCTAATATAACCAAAGAGGCTTATACACTAATCTCAAACCTAATTATTTTTAATTAAAAAAATTTTTAGAGGGTTTAGTAATAAATCAGTTCTTTCTCCTCTAATTCTTCTCGTAGTCTATTGACTGCTTCGTAGATATATTTTTCTCCTCTGGCACCTGTACATACGATTTTACCGCTTGCGAATAGAAGTATAACCACCTTCGGTTCTCTCATGCTATATATCAAGCCGGGGAACTCCTCAGGCTCGTAAATCGCGTATTCAAGTGTCTCCGCCGCCTTCTCCAAGTCAATTAGTCCCTTTAGGTTTCCAGACGCGACTACATTCTCGATCTTAATGTTTGGCTTTGCCCCCGAAATTATCCTCTTTGAAATAAGCGTGTTTATCAGCTTCTCAACCGCTTTGTAGACATCTTCCTCAGCCTTCGCCCCTGTAATAACCATGTTTCCAGAGCCGAATATCAGGATGGCTGTCTTAGGCTTTGTAAGCCTATATACTAGTCCTGGAAATCTCTTAGGATCATACTCTGCCTGCGGAATCTTCTCAAGTATCCTCCTCAAATTAATATCCTGATTCACCTTCACTGTCGCTACTACATTAACTATTTTAACCTCTGGTTCTGGCTTTTTAAAAATACCGCTACTCATCCTTAATACACCTCTTTATAAACCCTTCAATACACAAATAAAAATAAATGATAAGTTATAATACTATATAATTCTAACAGTATATATTGTTTAACCCTTACTCCACAACGGGTTGTTGTCTACCCCCAGTAATCCTCATCAAACTCATCCTCCTCTTCCTCACCAAAGATGGTCTTCGCCTCATAGAGTATGAATCCAATTAGGATGAGGAGGATCGTCAGATAATTATATGGTGGCTTAAGTATCCTCGTCAAGATCCCTAGCTTAGGTATTATCAGGATGACTTTACCAACAACATCACTACCGGAGACGACGAATGGATCTGGAGCTAGATTGGCATCTCCCTTTGTCCTGAACATAGGCGGGTCGCGGCTAACTATACTTATAATCCTATGGACAATACACTGGCCTGTTTCGCATGAAGCGGTGTTTGAGAACTTAGGGTTCTTAAACACTATTATGTCCCCCACCTGTAGAGTCGAGGGATCAACGCCTTGGACAATAATTAGGTCATCAACATTTATAGTTGGCACCATACTACCTGATACAACGACCATTATAGGAGTATCTGTTCTGAAGACTATCTTCAGGCCATATGTAAATCCTAGGTACACGATTCCTACTATAATGGCTAGTACAAGTATCTCCTTCGCCAATGTCTTCAATCCATCTTGGTTTTCCCCGCTCATTATGGTCGCCTTCACAAATATAGATGCCACATATTCCTATGTTATAGGTGGCTTATAACAGCCTCACCTATTGAGTTTTATTCACTTAATACTCTTTATTAGGATTTAGTATAAACTTTTCCATCGATATTTATTCAATAAAAAAGGATTTGGGCAGGGCCTCCACTAGATGATGGAGGCGCTTATCGCAATGGATAATACTAATAGTCCCCAGCCTAGCACTAGGATTATCTTCACCCATTTCTTGGCCGATGATATAAATTCCAGTATGAGGTAGAATGCTGTCAGGCTGATTAGGAACGTAATCGCGTCTCCATAGGTCGCGGCATACTCTGGATGTTCTTTGAAGAGCGTCACTTCAAGGAGGAATGCTAATGCATCTCTTAGGAAATAGTATATCGCATACAGAAAATTGATCAATTGTTCTGGGCTTATCGGGGCCATAGGTGGTGTAGCCATCTAATCACCTCCACTATAAACTTGGCATATGCATAACTCGTTTCCAATATATTAATTGCAGGAGACCAAATTTATATCGGTTGTATCCGAGCTCCCCGTTCTTGTATACCCTCTATCTTTATTATAATTAACTAGCCATGGAAACGACTTTTTTATACTAGATTTGTGTCTTAGGCTCAGCACTCACAGGGCTCATCATTAGACCCTGGTATTCAGATCAGGGAGTTATGCATCATCGCCTAACAAATATATAAAAAGAATTTTAAAAAATATTTTAAATTGTTGTACACTTTTATACTAGGATTGGCCTTAACTAAGCCACATTTTTTTACAAAAATGGTAGATTAACGCTTATATATAGTGTTGTATCTATTAATTAAATTTGTAAGGTTATTTAAAGGTGAATATTTTATGAGAGGACGCTATATTTTCGCTATACTATTAGTCATGGTATTCCTACTACCAGTTATCGGAGCAGCAGTTCCTATTCAGGCCCAGGCTGAGAGGCCTACAAAACAGATTACCCTAAAGGCGGTCGACCCGACACAGGCCGTCGCACTAATTAAGGCAGGGCAGTTGGACGCCTATATATTCGAGGTTCCAAGAGAGATTGCTTCTGCAAACCTAGGTAGCCCAGATGTTAAGTTCATGTTGGCACCCGCAGGTATCAACGACTTCATCTTAAACCCTGCGGTGCCTAAGGATCCGAATAAGCTGAACCCATTCGTCAGCAGGAGGATCAGGTATGCCGTCAACTACCTAGTTGACAGGTCCTTCATTGTCCAGCAGATATTCAAGGGCTTCGCTTATGAGATGTATACATTCGAGGCTCCACCTGACCCAGACTACTTCACAATAGCCGACATCGTCGCTAAGTATAAGACATCCTACAACCCAGAGTATGCTCGTCAGATAATCGACGAGGAGATGGTTAAGCTAGGTGCTACAAAGGGCGATGACGGCAAGTGGTATTACAACGGCAACCCTGTTACAATTAACTTCGTCATCAGGATTGAGGACGAGAGGCATGAGCAGGGTCTACTGCTGGCTGATGAGCTTGAGAAACTAGGTTTCACAGTTAACAGGCTTGAGATGACATTCGGTGAGGCAATCGACTTAGTATACTACACAGACCCAGCCGACTTAGATTGGATGATCTATACAGAGGGCTGGGGTAAGGGTGGTATCGCCAAGTGGGCAGATGGTGACCCAGCATTCTGGGGTGCACCATGGTATGGCTTGATGCCCGGTTGGCAGGAGCCCACATACTGGAACTATGAGAACTCCACCCTAGACGACATCACTATGAAGCTACTCTTCGGTGAGTTCTCCAGCCAGGAGGAGAGGAACCAGCTCTTCAGAGAAGCCACTGAGATGATCATACAGGAGGCAATAAGGATATTCACAGTCACAACCCTCGATCCTCAGCCGATGAGCGCCGATATGAAGGGCGTAACTGAGGATCGTGGTGCTGGCCTAAGGTCTCTATACAACCTAAGGGAGATGTACGTACCTGGTAAGCCCAACCTAGAGGTTGGACACCTACACGTCTACACATCTAGGACCGTATGGGGTCCGGTAGACGCTAGGAACTTCCAATTCTTCGATGTCTACAGCGTAGACCCATGGACAGCTATACACGACCCATGGCTATGGAACCACCCACACACCGGTGAGGTCATGCCATTCAGGGTATCCTACCAGGTTGAGACCGCTGGTCCAGACGGTACACTACCAGTACCAGCAGATGCCTTCATGTGGAACACAACGACAAAGTCTTGGATGAATGTTGGTGACGGTCTAGCCGTTAAGAGCAAGGTTACATTCGACCTATCAAAGCTACTAGGAACCAACTGGCACCATGGCCAGCCGATCACATGGGCTGATGTACTATATGACATATACCTATTCTATGAGTGGACATATGCTGAGGACAAGCAGGCAATCGACCCAATCTGGAACGCCTACTTCTCAGATGCATTGTCATACATTAAGGGCTTCAGGATAATCGATGACACACATCTAGAGGTCTATGTAGACTACTGGCACTTCGACCCCAATGAGATAGCTGCGTTCGCAACACCACCGGTGACAAGCTTCCCATGGGAGGTTAACTATGCTGTTGAGCAGCTAGTCATCGATGGTGCATATGCCTGGAACAGGTACATGTCTTCAAGCCTAGAGATACCGCAGATCAACTACGTACTATCCGGCCACGCGGCAGATGCTGCAGCCAAGCTACAGGAGCTATTGAACACCAACACATTCCCAGAGAACGTATTCACAGTAGGCACAACAGCCTATGCTACATGGGATGATGCACAGGCAAGGTACAATGCAGCACTTGACTGGATCAACAGCAAGAACCATCTAGTAATATCCAACGGTCCATTCTACCTAGAGAGCTTCGACGCTGCTGGAGACTCTCTGGTAATGAAGGCCTTTGAGGATGCAACATATCCATTCCCACCAGGGACATGGGTATTCGGAACATTCCTAAGGCCAAGCATTGAGAACACATTCGCACCAACAATCAACCTAGGTTCCGAGGGTACATTGATCGTCGACATTACACAGTTGGCTGTCGACTATGAGGTCGATGTCGAGTATCTGATAATTGACCCAACAACTGGTGAGGTACTAGCTAGAGGCACAGGAACAAAGGTAACTGACTTCAGGTACATGATCACGATACCTGCAGACTTCACGACACAAGTCGGTCCAGGTACATACCAGGTCGACATACTGCTATACAGCCCAGAGATGGCTCTACTAGACTACAGGACAGTATTCTTCACGATCCTAGGTGGCGGTGTACTAGAGGATGAGATTAACCAGCTAAGAAACCAGCTCGGACAGTTGTCCGACAGCCTCGGACAGGTATCCAGTACATTAGCAGCTGCAATTGACAGCCTAAGCTCGACATTGACAGATGCAATCGGCAGCGTAGCCGATGAGATCACAGCTGTTAAGAGCGACATATCCACAGTATCCAGTGATGTAAGTTCACTATCCAGTGACGTTGCAAGCCTAAGCGACAGAGTTAGTAAGGTCGAGGGCGCAGTATCACAGCTGAATACAATGCTAATGGCAATCGTCGTACTAGTGATAATCAACCTTGTTGCAACGGTAGCACTACAGTTCTTCAAGAAGTAAACTTTCTCCACTATTTTTCTATTTTTTATAGTTTTTTGGTTAAGCTAATTCTATGCATTTAATAGTTGAGAAATTGTAAACTCATTACTCAATTCTTTTCAGATGTAAATATATAAAGTATATCTGGTAATATCCTAGCATATACCTTTATATTTAACCTTTTTAACTATAAATTACATAATGAGTTTAGTGTTGTCCACATAATAACACCTGCTGGTGATTATATTGGGTGTCCCTAGATATCTCGGTGTAAAGGCTTTTAACCTTATGCTGGTATTGCTGGGAGTGTTGCTGTTAACAGCGATACTCTTCGGTGCAACAGGTCTCTCAGATAAGATCCTCAGAGCCATTATCAGTGAAGAGGTCAGGGGATATAGGGCCCAGCTATCGCAGCAGAAGGGCCTTACTCCTGAGGAGATAAACAACCTGGTTGAACAGTATAAGAAGAACTTGGAGATAGAATATGGACTGGATAAACCGTGGTATGTACGTCTGCCGGATATGATCCGGCGTATAGTGATCCTAGACCTGGGTACTTCAAAGCACATGACGAGCTTCACTGGAAGTAACCAGATTAGGGACATTATTTTAGAGAGGATTCCATACACCGTCATGCTTATGACGACAGCGGTGTTAATTGTATTTGCTATTGGATTAGGATTTGGGACATGGCTCTCTACAAAAGTCGGTTCTCTCTGGGATAGAGGCCTGTCCTTCTTCGCATCAATATCCTACGCCACTCCAACATGGTGGCTAGCCCTGTTATTAATACTAATATTCTCATATTATCTTGATGTTCTTCCATATGGAGGCCTCCTTAGCCCAAATCCACCTAAGGAGTTCCTCCCAAGGCTATTGGATATGATTTATCACGCGATCCTCCCGATTATGACCCTTGTAATCGCCCTCTCAGGCTCGGCTATCTATATATATAGAAGTATCTTGGTGTCGACGGCCACTGAGGACTTCGTTACCGTCGCTAGGGCCAAGGGCCTCCCAGAGAACCTTGTCTTAAGAAGATATATTATCAGACCGTCTCTACACCCTATCCTAACCAACCTAGTGCTTGGATTAGCCGGATCGCTTACAGGCGCTATATTGACAGAGACGGTCTTTAACTGGCCAGGTATGGGGCGACTGTATTATGAGGCTATACTAAACATTGACGAGCCACTTATCCTAGCACTTACCTATGTATTCACACTAATCTATGTAGCTGCTAGGTTTATTCTCGAGATTCTATACATTGTTGTTGATCCAAGGGTGACTGTAGAGTGAGTGTAACACGTAGTGGTTGGCAAATTTATATAAGTAGTCTAGTCGGGAAGGCTGGGCTAATACTATTGATCTTCATGGTGGTCGCATCAATATATGTACTTGCTACATATCCACTTGACTACGGTATACGTGTCTGGAGTAATCCGAAGAGCTGGGCAGACAATCCTATAACCGTCCCACCCACTTGGGTCGACTTCTTCACAGGGAGGGACTTGGTTACCCATCATATCACTATAACAACAACTAGTAAGGGGACGGAAACCATAGCAGGGCTGAAATTCAAGGTATATGAGCTGGACTATGACCTGGAGGAAGATGGTTTCCCAACATATCTTATGATCAAGATATATAACGTTAGTATGTATTCCGAGAGGGGAGTATATTTTGTCATCAACTTTACACGACCCGATGGAGACGAGATACGTCTAATAACATTCGCTGAAGTACCTCCGCCAAACAGCGACCTCCCATATATAGCCTTCTCTAAGAACGAGAAGATAATCTTCCTTTCTAAGGAGAGGTCAGTCGGATTCAGTCTACTAACATACATAAATAGCAAGTATAATCTTAATTATACTATTGACAAGCTGAATGAAATTAACTATAACAAGGTTCTCTTCGGTATACCGACTGAGGAGGGCGGAGAGGTGGTTTGGAAACCGCTTAAAGGCGTCTATAAGATAAATGTCTATATGCTTGGAGAGGACAAGGATAATATCGCTATGCTGAAGGCTGTCTTCGGCGGAGAGTCATATGGGTTCCTAGGTACAGATGACAATGGCAGAGACCTTGCCCAGGGTCTTCTATTCGGGTTCCCAGTCGCATTAGCCATAGGCTTCTTCACGTCTATAGTCACAACGGCAATCGGCGCTTCACTAGGTATCATCAGTGGTTATAAAGGCGGTAGGGTGGATGAGATTATACAGAGGATCTCTGACGTTGTATATAACTTCCCGTTCCTACCAATCATAATACTCATAGTATTTATTATCAGCAGGATGCCTGGATTCCCAAGGCTCCTCGCTATATTCGGCGCTATAGTCGCTCTTGGATGGCCTGGGCTAACCATCCTCATCAGATCGATGGTTTTGAGCCTCAAGCAGTCACAGTTTATAGAGGCTGCGAGGGCAATCGGTGCATCAGACAGGAGGATAATGTTTAAACACATATTCCCCAACCTAGCCCCATTCATATTCGCTCAGATGATATTCTTCACACCAGGCGCTATCTTGGCTGAGGCTGCACTGAGCTTCCTAGGACTCGGCGATCCCAACATACCAACTTGGGGACAGATTATTGAGGAGTCATTTAGGGCTGGAGCCGCCCTCAACGGATGGTGGTGGTGGGTATTGCCACCTGGTCTACTGATCATGCTTGCAGCTATAACATTTGTGTTTATAGCTTTGGGCCTAGAGCCCATTGTGAATCCGAAGTTACAGGAGAGGTGAGTATATGGTTAAGAATATTCTGGAGGTAAGGGATCTCTACCTCTACTACAAGACGTATAAAGGGATTGTGCAGGCTGTCGACGGCATTTCATTCAATATACCTGAGGGACAGACTCTGGGTATAGTCGGTGAATCTGGATGTGGTAAATCCAGTACAGCCAATACCATCATCAGATTACTCCCTAAGAATACATACAAATACGAAGGATCTATAAAGCTGAATGGCGAGGAGATAACTACTATACCTATGGATGAGTTTAGAAGGACGATACGATGGAGAAAAGTCGCCATGGTCTTCCAAGGTGCCATGAATAGTCTAAACCCAGTATTAAAGGTTGGTTTCCAAGTTGCTGAGCCTCTAATCGTCCATCTAGGTATGGATAAGAGCGAGGCATTGGATAGGGCCAGGCAGGTTTTCGAGAAAATTGGGTTGACACCGGCATTTCTAGACAGATACCCACATGAATTAAGTGGTGGTATGAGGCAGAGGATCGTTATAGCTATGGCCATGATAATGAATCCCCAGCTGCTTATCCTCGACGAGCCTACTAGCGCTCTAGACGTCAGTATCCAGGCTCAGATTATGAATCTATTGAAGTCGCTGAAGAAGGAGTACCACTTATCCATGATATTCATTACCCACGACATCGCTTTGGCGAGCGATATCAGCGACTTATTAGCCGTCATGTATGCTGGTGAGATAGTTGAGTATGGTCCTATTGAGGAGGTTCTCCTAAATCCACAGCATCCATATGCTCAGAAGCTCATCGCTAGCATCCCGAGGCTGAGGGAGGATAAGGAGCCGGAGTTCCTGCCTGGTAATCCACCTGGCCTAATCAATCCACCTAAGGGATGTAGGTTCGCTAGCAGGTGTCCATATAGGTTTGAGAAGTGTAGTGAAGCGCCTGACTTGGTTTGGATAAACGGTAATCACTACGTAAAGTGTCATCTATATTCGGAGGGGAAATAAAGTGGTAAGGACTATTATGAAGTTGGAAAACCTAAAGACATATTACATATTGCGTAAGGGATTATTCGGTAGACTTGTCGTCAAGGCCGTTGACGGCGTTACACTAGAGTTTAAAGCTGGTGAGATCACTGCTGTAGTAGGTGAATCTGGATGTGGTAAGACTACACTAGGTAGGACCAGCCTTAAGCTCATTGAACCTACAGATGGTAAGATCATATTTGAGGATAGGGACATTACGCACTACAAGGGAGATATGAAGTGGTTTAGAAAGAAGGCTCAGATAATATTCCAGGATCCATTCCAGTCTCTCAATCCATATCACAGCATATATGAGATTCTAAGTGAACCACTGGTTGTATTAGGTGAGAAGGATAGGAGTGTGATTGATGAGAAGATTATCTCTGTCTTGAATGAGGTTAAGATGACTCCACCTGAGGAGTATCTGACGAAGTATCCTCACATGTTATCCGGTGGGCAGAGGCAGAGGATATGTATCGCAAGGGCACTATTGGTAGACCCCATCTACCTCGTTGCAGACGAGCCGGTATCCATGATCGACGCAAGTAGCCGTGCAGAGATACTCACTATGTTTAGGAATATCCAGAAAGAGAGGGATCTCG
Source organism: Nitrososphaeria archaeon (assembly GCA_027000765.1). Classification (GTDB taxonomy): domain Archaea; phylum Thermoproteota; class Nitrososphaeria; order Geothermarchaeales; family JDFR-13; genus Geothermarchaeum. The sequence continues at coordinate 14,811 of JALTNJ010000129.1, forward strand.
CTGTCATGTATATTACACACGATATTGCTACTACTAAATACTTTAGCGACTTGATTGCCGTGATGTATGCTGGTAAGATAGTCGAGTATGGTCCTACTAAAAAGGTTCTTAAGAACCCGCTTCACCCATATACCCAGGCATTGATAGATGCAGTGCCCGACCCTGATCCAAACAATAGGTTTAGGATGAGGCCTGTAGTACCTGGTGAGCCTCCGAACCCGATTAACCCACCGCCTGGATGCCGATTCCACCCCAGATGTCCCAAGAGATTCGAGCCTTGTGACAAGGAGGAGCCTGTTTTAAAGGAAGTTGAGAGCGGCCATTATGTAGCATGTCACCTGTTTAAGTAAGCCGTCTCTCTTTTTCTAAATTCTCCCTATCTCCTCGTCTATTTACTAGATTTTATTTATTAGTTTAGCCTATATTCAGACTAAATATCTAGTATTTTAATCTAAGTTAGTTTATTCGGGTAATAGAGCGTGGTGTGCAGTGCCTGAGGAATCTGAGAAGCTGCGTAGAGAAATCGGCTTCCTAGGAGCCTTTTCCATGGGATTCGCTGATGTTGGGGCGGATGTATTCTTAGCTATTGGAATAGTTACCCTCTACGCAGCTGGATATGCCCCCTTCTCCTTCCTAATAGCTTCCATATGTTATATAACAACTGGCTTGGTTTATGCTGAGCTCGCCTCCCTATATCCATATGCAGGAGGTGGGCAGGTATATGGAATGAGGGCTGGGGGAGACATTCTCGGATTCCTCGTCGGCTGGGCTATCCTCCTCGACTATGTCCTTGATATAGGCCTATTCTCAATTGCAAGTGCTGGTTACCTAGCCTTCATATTTCCCGAGTTACACGATTATATAGTTATTAACCTCGGTATTTTCGAGTTTGCAACTCCCTACATAGGTGTAACCGCCTTTATAATGGTCCTCTTCCTAATTGGAATAAACCTAATTGGTATTAAGGAGTCTAGTAAATTCAATGAGCTTCTCGTTATAGTAACTGTGTTTACAGAGGTATCTATCCTCGTCCTCGCATTTCTATTCGCGTTTTCACCAGAGAGATTTATTGAGCAGCTTAATTTCCTGGGTAACCCTACTCTCCAAGAGCATGTCTTCTATACAGGTCTATGGGATATTAAGACTGAGAACTTCATATATGGTATAACCCTCGCAATGAGTAGCTTCATCGGTATAGAGTCGATTGCACAAGCCGCTGAAGAAACTAGAAATCCATGGAAGTATCTCCCGAGGTCCTTTAAATACTCTATAATTACTGTATTGGTCTTCACCCTCTCATTCTCTATTCTCGGGCTTGGTGTATTGGGGTGGGAAGGCCTAGCTAACTCAATATATAATCCTATTGCGCAGATAACCTCCCGAATACCAGTCATCGGGAGATATATGGCTCTGGCAGTAGCATTCGTAGCCTTCTCAATCACATTGGTCTCCACCAATACAGGTGTAATCGGAGTATCTAGAGTTACTTATAGTATGTCTAGATTTAAACTTATACCCGCTATCTTCAGCAGACTCCATAAGAAGAGGGCTGTTCCCTACGTCAGTATAGTATTCTTCGGATTGATAGGAGGCTCTCTAGCCCTAACTGGGAATCTTGAGATGGTCGCTGGCCTATATAACTTCGGCGCCCTCCTAAGCTACATCCTTGTTAACTATAGTCATATCAGGCTTAGGCAGGTTGATGTAGAGTCTTATAGGCCTTGGAAAACACCCTTGAATATACAGTTTAGGGGTAAGGAAATCAGTGTAGTCGCGGTCATCGGTTTGATCGCCACCGCCTCACTATTTACACTAGTAGTTATATATCATCCGATGGGTAGGTTGTTGGGAACCCTCTGGGTAGTAGCTGGCTTCATCCTATTCATATCATATAGGATATACAAGGGATGGCGGATTACTGAGAGCATCTCAGTGAAGATCTTGAAACCCACTATAACAAAGATAAAGACCATCGTCGTGGTTCCTCCATTGGTTAAGCCTGAGCTAGTATATAGGGCTATCTACTATAATCTCGAGGATATACACGATATCCATTTGGTGAGTCTAATAGAGCTGCCTAAGAGGTTTAGGGAGCCTGTTCAAATTAGCTGGTCGGAGATAATATCAATGAAGAGGGATGTAGAGGAGAACCTCGCCTATATCTGTGAGAGACTCAAGAAATCAGGGTTTACATGTAGGTCACATGTAAT
>JALTNJ010000130.1 GCA_027000765.1 Nitrososphaeria archaeon
ACGGAGTATTAACCGACCACGTTACATACATGCTTGAATTTATTCGAGGCACGATACTTAAGGATGTGGATATGACTAAGGAGGATGTTGATAGCTGGGATAAATTGATCGGAGGGTATAGCTTCAAGACGATATTTGAGAAGTGTCTTGAATATGATGACTTCCTCAGGAACATGCCTGTTATAGAGGGAGCGGTGGAAGGTGTTAATAGGCTCGTCGAGAAATTCCATGTAATAATTGTTACTGCACGGCCGGCATCAACCGCTGAAGAGACATATATCTGGCTGAGGAAAAATGGTTTCCAGTTCCATACACTCCTAGTTGGAAATACTGTTGACCGGACACTATTGAATATTGATGTCTTGATAGATGATAATCCCCATGCTATAACGGGGTTTGCAATGAGAGGTGGTTTATCAATAGTTTATTCACAGCCCTGGAATAAGAGGCTACCTCCAGATGCTGATGAATACATTGAAAACGGGAATATTATGAGGTTTGAGGAATGGAGTGGAATAACACGGTTTGTCTATAACAGGTTTTTAGATACCTAGTTAATTAACTCGTCTTCTAATAATATTATCTTAATACTGATACAGAATATAGAGGATTTAATAGAGAATAGTATTTGGGAGGGAGATGATCGTGAAGAGGCATCCTATGGATAGGTATCTGGCCTATAATATATTAACTGGATTTGCTCCACATCCTACTGACAATATGCTTGCAGTATCTACTAATATGTCTGGTCAGGTAAACATATGGATTTATAAGGAGAATAGCAGTCCTAGGAGGATAACAACATTTGTGGATGAGAGAGCTGTTCCAATATCCTGGTCACCTGATGGAGAACATCTATTGTTTAATGTTGATGACAAGGGTAATGAGATATGGCAGTTTTACCTATATTCATCGAGTGAGGGATGGTTTAGAGACCTTATAATTGAGGATAATGTAGTGCATTATACATCCAGGTACTGCTGGGGATGGGATAATAAGAGTTTCATCTACTTCGCCAATAGAGAGGACCCGACTCGCTTCGACCTCTATCTACATGATATTGGTAAGGCGGAGGATAGACTGGTATGGAGTGGATTCGGTGGATACCAAGTAGCATACTGGTATTTTCCAGATAAAATAGTTATACAGGATATACGTAGCCACGAAGATACAAATCTCTATCTCCTCGACCTCTCTAAAGAAGAGGTCTCAGACCTGACACCCCATGAAGGTGAGGCGGTTTTCCAGCCCTTAGCACCCTATAAGAATGGATTTTTCCTAGCTTCAGATCTAAATCGTGAATATCGTTATCTAGCATACTATGACCTTGAGAGAAGAGTTATGAAGGCCCTATGGGCAGGTGACTATGACGTTGAATTCGCGGCGATAGGTAGGGAAACGTTCCTGTTCAGCGTTAATGTAGAATCGTATTCTCGGCTATATGTAATGGATCTACATACAAAGGCTACACAGAGGATATTCGTCCCAGAAGGAGTAATAGAGGATATACAGTCGGCAGGTGGCCAGGATAAATACTATATTCAGATGTCTACACCTTATCGGCCTAGCGAGATATATCTCTATAATTATGACACCGATGAATTTAGGAGGGTCGTGGATGTATTCTACGGGGATATACCGAAGAGGGATATGGCTAGGCCGCGGATAGAGTATTATAAGAGTTTCGATGGGAGAAAGATACATACGATTATATATAAGCCTAGAGGTCAGGGGCCATTCCCCGTAGTTATATATCTACATGGAGGCCCGCAGAGCCAGAGTAGGCCCAGATATTCACCTCTTACACAATACCTTGTTAGTAGGGGAGTCGCTGTAGCCATGCCAAACTTCCGAGGCTCGACAGGATTTGGAAAGACATTTAGAAATCTGATTAATAGAGACTGGGGAGGCGGTGAATTAAGGGATGTGGAGTATCTTGTTAAATACCTCTCTAGGAAGAAGTGGGTTGATAAGAATAGAATTGGCGTAGTTGGGGGGAGCTTCGGCGGGTTCCTAACTTTATCATGTGTAACAAGGCTTCCCGACCTATGGAGAGTCGCTGTAGAATGGTTTGGACCCAGCAACCTAGTGACATTCGCGAGATCAGTGCCACCATATTGGAAGAGATACATGAAGAGGTGGGTAGGTGATCCAGATGACCCTGAGGATCTGAAGATGCTGGAGGAAAGGTCGCCGATAACATATGTGGATAATATCAGGGTGCCGATGATGATAGTACAGGGAGCGAAGGATATCAGGGTCGTTAAGGAGGAGTCGGAGCAGATCGTTGAGAAACTGAAGGAGAAGGATATAGAGGTGGAGTATATCTTGTATGAAGATGAGGGCCATGGATTCACCAAGGAGAAGAATAACAAGGATGCTGTTAAAAAGACGGTTGAGTTCCTGTTGAAACACCTCCTCCAGTAAATACTTAGGGTGTATATAGGTCTATGCCCGTTGAAGAAAAGTATGATTTAATCATAGTTGGAGCTGGAGTTGCAGGGGTATTCACCGGATACTTTGCCGTGGAAAAAGGGCTTAAAACCCTGATTCTTGAAAAGAATACATCTCCTGATGGGGCGACCCCAAGATCGGGTGGCGTTGTAACCAGGATGATGGATAATCCACTTGATTCAGAGCTAGCCGCCGAATCCATCAAGATAATCAGAGACGTCTTGGGAAATAATAAGGAGATAATTCGAGACGGATACATATCAATTGAGGATATGGATGATGCGGAGAGAGACCTCGAGAAGTTTAGGAGTCTTATTCCAGATATAGAGATATTGGATGCAGCTGAGGTTAGGTCTAGATGGAGTTATATAAAGCTGTATCATGATGAGGTGGGCCTATACTCCCCCAGCGACCTGACTCTAAACCCCTTTAAACTATTGGTGTATATGTGGGATAGACTTAGAGATATGGATGTAGATTTAAGGCTTGGAGAGAAGGTTGAGCGTCTTATTATAGAGGATGATATGGTTCATGGTGTGGAGACTCACGATAACACTAGGTATTATTCAGATAAAGTTGTGCTTACCTCGGGGCCTTGGAACAGGGAGATACTTAGGTTACATGGGATATCCCTAAATGTATGGCTGATAGGCGTTCCGATATTCAAGTTCAAAGTTGATGTGAAGGACATGATCGGCGTCTGGGATGAGAACATATACTCTTACTGGAGACCGGATAATGGCTATTGGATAGGCGGCGTATATGACTCGTTCCCTATCGATAAGGCGGACAATGGGTTTAGAAAGCCTGATAAGGAAGCTATGAAGAGGATCCTGGAGGGATTCAGATATAGATTTGAATTTAATCAATGGAAACTCATAGACTCTTGGAGTGGGCCGATATCCATCTCACACGATTACAAACCGATTTGTAGGGAAATAAAGGGGGTTAGGAACCTCTATGTAGTAGATGGTTTAGGCGGACGTGGATTAATGAGAGGCCCTGCTCTAGCTAAGATGCTTATAGAGCGGATCACCACCCAATAACTGAATTTTTAAATAGATTTTAGAGATATATCATTTTTATATAAGGATTATGAAGGATGAGCTTATGGATAGGGATTATTCTCTAATGGATAAGCTTCTGATATTTATTGCAGCAGTATTAGCCTGGAGCCATGATGCAGTTGGCCTGACTATCACGAATTTCCTTGCAGTACCTATTATGCAGGAATTTGGGGTGGATAAGGGGGCTATAGGCCTAATATTCTCAGCCCAGTATATGGCCACAGTATTAGGAGCAGTTCTATTTGGGGAGTTGGCAGATAGATTCGGTAGGAGAAACGCATTATTCTACTCCATTGCATGGGACGCAGTATTAACAGCATTGTCCTCCCTTGCTCCAAGCTATGAGATACTGGCTCTACTCAGAATATTATCGGGTATGGGAGTATCCTGGGGAATAGGATTCGCATTACTTAGTGAGGTATACTCCCCCAGATACAGGGGGTTTTTTGGCGGCCTCATACACGCGATGTTCGTACTAGGATATGTTATTAGCGCTGCATCCGTAAGCATACTATATCCGATTTACGGGTGGCGGCCAATATTCCTAGTAGCCTTATACCCAATTCCAATTATCCTCATCCTCGCCGTATTCATGCCCGAGTCAAAGATATGGAGAAAATATAAGGAGCTTGAGGAGATGGGGGAGGTAGAGAGGGAAGTTGGTATCAAGGAATTATTTAAGGGACGTATTTTGAAGCTAACCATATTAGGCTCACTCCTATTCTGGAGCTCGGAATTTGCATACCATGCTTCAGTAGACTGGGCGCCTACCCTATTAGTAGAGCTCTTTGGATTCGGGGTGACTGAGGCGAGTGACCTCGTCCTCCTAATATCATTGGCGATAGTCTCATTCCTCCCATTCATAGGATTTATCAGTGATAGGATTGGGAGGAGAACAGCCTTCGCCGCTTCATCCCTTATAGGATTATTAGGTACCATCGCATTAGGATACTACACTATATTAACAATGAATAGGGAGATGGCTATAATGTCACTATTCATACTCCCACTTGGATTTGGTGCACACGCCCTCTACGGCGTCTGGTCAAGCGAGATGTTCCCAACGAGGGTCAGGGCTACAGGGACTTCATTTGTATTTAGCGTAGCCAGGGGACTATCTATAAGCGGCTTCTTAGTAGGCATCTTATCCAGCTCCATAGGCCTGGCATCAGCCATAGTCGGGTTATCATTAATCGGGTTTACATTGATGAGTACAATATGCTGGCTCCTCCCCGAGACAAGGGGGAAGGTGATCGATGTAGACGAGGAGCTCTAGAATCATTTTTACGTGGTTAAAATGGCTGGTGAAAAAATTGAGAGAGATAGTAGTGGTTGGAGGAGGAGTAATCGGTTTATCCACATCAATACTCCTTGCGAAGAAGGGATATAGAGTCACTATTATTGAGAGGAATAGAGTTGGCTGTGAAGCCTCTTCAAAGAACGCGGGTCTAGTGGTTCCAGCCATGTATAGCCCATATCCACTCTCGCTAGACTATATAAAGACGATGAAGATGATGATCAACGGCGCTAGCCCAGTCAAGATATCCCCTGTAAGAATGGGGTGCAGATGGATAAGACACGTATTAAAAAATCGGGGGGAATTGGCTAGAGATACGAGATGGAAAAGTCTCAGGAGAGAAGGTAGGTTGGCCATAGAAATAATACGTGCCTTCATACATGAGATGGATGTAGACTGCAGATATAATGAGGGATCGATACTCGAGATATATACCGATGAGGATTATCTTGGTGAAGCGGTTAAACATGCTAGGGACGTAGAAGCCGATGGACTTAAGATTGAGATACTGGATGGAGATGAGATGAGGGAGCTGGAGCCCGGTCTAAGTACCAGCATAATAGGTGGATTGAGATATGTATATGATGCATCTCTAGATCCTGAGGCATATATCACAGGACTTAGGAAACTGGCTGAAAAAGAAGGTGTCCATGTAATTGAGGGAGTAGAGGTAGAGGGATTTAAAGAGGATCTGGATGTAAAGGTTTTCTCCAGGAGAGAGACATTTAAATGTGACTATTTAGTTCTAGCCAATGGACCGTGGATAAGAGACCTATTGCGTAGAGTAGGATATGACATCATGATACATCCAGCGAGGGGATACGTCATTACACTTAAGATGGATGAGGGGAGAACTCTTAGATATCCATTGATGATTGAGGAGGCTAAGGTCGTGGCATTACCACTGGGAGAGACTATTAGACTTGCGGGGATCATGGACTTCATAGGTTATGATACTAGAGTCCCCTATAGAAGGCTGGAGAAACTGTTATCGAAGGTCTATAGCCAAGTCCCTATCCTAGAAGGATTGAAGACCATCGATACTAGGACTGCTTTTAGACCATGTACCCCCGACGAGATTCCCGTAATTGGATTTCTACCAGGATCTGAGAAAGTGCTTGTGGCAGGAGGTCATTGTAGATTCGGCTTGACGTTCTCCGGTATAACGGGGTTAATAGTATCACAGTTAATAGCTGGTGAGGAGACAGTGATAGATACCGAGGTGTTTTCACCAAGTAGACTAATGTAGCTAAATTATCATCTACTGCCCCATTCCAACATCCTCTTAAGCCTAAAATACTTTCTATGCATCTGGAGAATCACTATACCCGCAAGTGGAGCTAAGAATGATAATATGGGTGATTCAAATAAGATTGATATGTATAGAATAACTCCAGCTAGGAATATAGCTAAGGGTAGATATAAGAAGTAGTGGAGGTTCCTCTCACGCTTATACTGTGCCTCCAACTCCTTCCTGTTCAATGGAACAAATGTGCCTTCAATCATATAGAGAGTTAGATCAGCTAGGCCGGAGATAGCTTTCTCAAGTGAGCTCGTATCTATAGACTTTAAGTGACTTATAAACCTTACTGGAAGCTCCTTCGGATCATCATCATAACTTGGTTTAAGGCTCTTAATATGACTCAAGATCTTCTTTTCATTCAACTCATCAATAGTTACTTGGGATAATACTATGATGTAGAGGTAGTATATTGCCTCCCCTAAATATTTTCCAGCCTCCCTAAATTTACGCCTCAGAATATATTTCCTCGCATTATCCAAGGCAGGAATAACCTTGCTTCCTCTAAGCCTAAACCGGGTTAAGAAACCTACATTAACCTCGTCTCCAGATTTTGCCCCATACTCCTTATACGCGTTTCTAAAGCCCTCGAGTATACCGTCTCTAAACTCCCTACTTACACTTGCATAGTCCAGTGCCTTAAGCAGAATAGCTCTACGTATAGTTATCTTCATAGCCCACTCTGTTTAAATTCATTGTTGACTTTCTTTATAGCCATTTCCATTCTTTCAAGACCTTGGAATAACACTTCCTCCTCTATCGTAAGCGGTGGATAAAGCCTAACTGTCGTCTCCTCATCCCAAACAGCCCTAACACCAAATTTAGTTGCCTCGACAAATATCCTCCTAGCAAGCTCCTCATCAACCTGCTCTCCCCGGCCAGAATCCACTTCAAAGCCTAGGAGGAAGCCTACGCCCCTTGCGTCCGCTATGATCTCATACTTAGGTATCCAGTCTCTCATCACCTTGAGGGCCTCTTCCCCTAGCTTAGCGGCGCGGTCCATCAACCTATCCCTATACATAATTTCGATTGTCTTTAATGCTGCGGCGCATCCAGCGGGGCTTCCTGCGAATGTACTCCCTGAATATGCCTTGGTGGACCCCATTATCTCCTCCGAGCCTACAACGGCTCCAATTGGGATAAGGCCTCCCGTCAACCCCTTAGCCGTGACCAGTATATCCACTTTAATACCATAGTGTTCGATACCCCACATCTTTCCCGTGCGGCCAAATCCAGTTAGCACTTCATCGTTTATCAATACCCATCCATATTTATCGGCCATCTTCCTAAGGCCCTCCACAAAACTCTTTGGCGGTATGACGTTCCCGCCCTCCGCCATCATAGGTTCAAATAGAACTCCAGCGATTCTACTCGGCTCAGCAATATATTTAAGGATATTATCCTCGATATACCATAGGCATAACTCTGCATACTCCTCTTCAGTCATATTTAGCGGTATCCTATAGTTCCTGGGATAGGGAGCGAATAATACTCCTCCATGCATAGCCTCAAAATAACTCTTTCGCTCAGCCGTCTCCGACCCGATATTCCTGGCCCCTATAGAGTCGCCGTGGAACTGCCCGATAAAAGCTATTATCAATGGTCTCTTGGTATGGGTAACTGCATACGATACAGCGGCTTCCGCAGCCTCGGTTCCTGACACCTCATAGCTGACTCTAGTTAGGTTTTGAGGCGTTATCTCCACAAGCTTCTCAGCGAGTTCTACAGCTAGAAAATGATTATATACAAATCCGAATCTAGATAATGCCTCCACCACAGCCTCATATACCTCAGGATGTACATTACCTACATTGTTGGAGGCCCATCCACTAGAGAAATCAATATATCTGTAGCCGTCTACATCTATGAGCCATGAGCCCTCCGCCTTAGCAGTTATAAAAGTTGCTTTAGTTATAAACTTCTTCTCTGCATTAGGCGCTGCTCCACCAGGATAGAGCCTTAGGGACTTCATTAGATACTCTCTACTTTTTGGACCAGGAAGTTCTTTATAAGATATGGTGGACACCTCCTTCAAAACTTTATATAACTTGGTTATACAATATTTAAAAACCGTTTGAGATATATAATTCTGTTTTAAAATTAAGCGTACGATGCTAAATAAATTTCGCATATAAAGGTCGTAACCTGTTTAAACTATAGACTAGATATCCATTGTCTCTATATATTATTTCATGACTATCTGTTTATTGAAAGGATTTTGAGGAACTTGATTAGGATATAGAGGTAACATAATATTCCTGTGGCTATAAGCGACTGATAGACATATCCAAATATACTGCCTATGAATAGTATGAAGATCCTGACGTCTCTAGACGCGAATCTCGGGATGATGAGGCTAGCCTCCTTACCTATGTTAAGCTCTATCCTTGCATGTAAATAGCTTACCAATATCCATCCAGATACCGTAACTAGGTATATCAGTGTGTCGATAGGCGAATAATATCCTTGGTAGATCATGGAGTAATATGAAGCGCCGAATAACATGGCTATATCTACGGATCTATCGAGGATAGAGTCTATAAATGCCCCGCGTTCACTAACCATGTTTCTAGCCCTAGCCAGCTCCCCGTCTACACCATCTAATATCGAGGCGAGTTGAGCCACTATCCCTCCCAATATGGAATTGCCTATGAAGTAGAGTGGAAAAGTTAGGTATCCAAATATCGTCGTTATTATGGTTACTGTGGTAGGACTGGTCCCGGGAAAATATCTTAGGATTAGCCTAGTTATCCTCATTGATAACCTTCGGTTAATGTATCTAGAGACTATTCCATCCGTTGGCTTACCTCTCACTCCACTAGCCATTTTCCAACAGCTCCTGTAGAACCGTCTCTACCACAGCCCTACGCTTACCATATAGTATCTCTTGGACGTCGTCCACGGTATCCACATCAGTCCAGCTATTCCCAACCACATCCGATACATATACACCATACTCCCTTCTCGATAACTCCATGATAACGTCAGACAGCCTTATTTTATCTCTATTCATCAGGTGCATAACGTCTTCCACCGCATACCTCCTTACTATAAAGACACCGATGTCGATATGCGTGTATCTCCTGATATTCTTACCGATATTCTGTAGTCTACCATTGTTATCCGCCCTTATCTTAGTGGCTTCATCAATATTAATGTATTTTGGAGCCGAGTCCCCTCCAACTAGAAAATCTATCGACGAGTTATAGTCCTCCAATAGTTTCTTAACAACCCCATAAGTATAGATATGGTCAGCTACAGAAAGAAGGAAAACATCCGTATCAATATAGTCAACAGCTAGCATAAGGCTATATCCATTCTCCCTCTCAGGATATGGATTACATACGTATACTATATCCAAGGTGTCATTTAGATATGCTTCGATACCTTCCTTAATCAACTTTAGATATCTATCCGCCACCACTATAACAAGCCTATCGAGGTCAAACATTCTCAAGGTATTTATAGGATACATAATCAGGGGATAACCTAGAATATTCAAAGTATACTTTGGATATCCGCCAGTGATCGACCTTAGACGCTTACCGAGACCACCTGCTAAAATTACCGCCGTCCTCAACTCCCCCCACCTCCAGAAAAGATATTATGTCGCTGGGTTTAGCCGTGTACATTATAGGCTAAAAACTGACATGCGTCTACATCTGGCATTAATCCAATAAAGTTATTCTACACATCATATTATAAATGGATAAAATAATCTTTACATAGCTCAGCTGCCTTCATTATATATAGCATATATACTAAATGTGTCTATAATATATTTGATGAAGGGGTCAAAACCATCTTCTATATTCATATTTATGCTAATATCCCTAATAATAGCCTCTTTGACAATACTATCCCAGGGATTAGGGACTGCTGAGCAGGTTTATGCAGCGCCTATCATCACCATAGGCTCAGGGGGAGACTATATCAATGTAACTGAAGCGATAATTAACAATGCATTGGCTGATGGAGTTACATTAATGTTTGTAAGCGATGTCCATGACTACGCCGGTATAAATATACAGTGGAATATAACTATCGATGGCGGGGGATACAAATGGTTGATCGAGGAGTCGAGTCCCATCGCAGGTGTCGGAGTATATCTAACTTCGACGCCTACCCATAGAACGGGAATAGCTATCCACAACATAACTATATTAGGTATGAATAATACTGTGTCAGGGGACGCGTTAACAACCATTTTCCAGGGAGACGCGGTAGAGATCGAGTTTATAAACGTCACTATCGGCGAATATACATCGTCGGACCTATATTACATCGCTATGCTATTGACGTATCAAGACGAGAACTTCAGATTGAGTCTGATAAACACCACCATATTAGATTCGTATGTTGACAGTATACAGATAACTGCCCGAGGGAACTCATATGGAGAGGTTGTGATTGATAGGTTCTTTGGAAACACATCCAATCAATTTGCAGGTATGTTTTCTATAACAATTAGGGACAACACGATTATGAATATATATGGATCAGGGTTAACGCTAAATGGAACTTACTATGCCTTTTACACACATTCCTATAATAATAGCAGGATTAACTTCTATGTTGATAGGCTTGTCTCTAGGAGTGTAAATGTAACTCTATGGTTCAACTTGAATACGGATGGAGAGAACTACATTACCCTTAGAGACATCGATGTATACAATGCTAGATGGGGTGTCATTGGTAACTTCTACAATAATAGGGTTGTATTTACAATGGAGAACACGGTCTTTAACCAAGTGGCTTCTGGGATATCAATATCATATAATGGGTCGAGAAATGCGTTCAACATTAGAAATATAACTATATCTAATGCATCATTCATAGGAATAAGCATAAGTGGATTCAACACGACAGACTCCTATTATAATGTTCAGGATATAAGGGGTGTTGATATAAGATATGCATGTATCTACCTATCAAACGTCTATAGCATAAACCAGACCACAATAGTGGAAGATATAGATGCCCGGGGGGTATATGCTGGAGAAGGATTGAGAGTCAGTTCCTATATGAATACTTATACAAGATACACCTTATCCAGGATAAGTGTCAGGAATTCTCTAGTGGGTATAAATATACAGTATATTAACAGTACCATAGGCCAGTTATATCTAAATAACTTCTACTCAACCAACATATCTTCCGCTGGGAGGGGTATGGAGGCGACAATTGTAAATAGCAGTGGGATAAGCATGTGGATGAACACCATAGATATTTTAGAGGCTGGTGCTAACGAGGGAATTAGGATTCTAGGGGTGAATGGGACTGGTGTTAGGGTATCACTCACGGGACTAAGAATCTCTAAACCAGTTAACATAGGGCTTGCCGTGGAAGTAAGGGACTCCCATGGGTTTAATGTAGATATTGATTCAGCTTATATATCCAGATCCTATTCCGGCGTCTCATGGTGGACAGTTAACTCCTTGGACACATCCTTGAAGATGTCCAATATACTTATTGAAGATATTAGTCAAGGGGCAGGCACATCCATAACAGCGATAAATAACTTGGGAAACGTATCTTACATCCTAAACAATATCACAATAAGAGACTCCGGTGGATCGGGTATAAAGGGAGCAGTCTCCGGAAGCACTGGAGACAATTGGATATTGAAGGAGATATATATTGAAAACGTTTCCAAAGCAACTATATTAGATTCTGCATTATCATTACTAGTCCTTGGACCTATCAACACAAGCATCACATATGAAGATATAGTTATCAGGGACGCCGATAAAATGGGGATAATGATCTACGGATCATACCCCAATGGATTAGATATAGCATTTGATAATATTACAATAATTAATACAGGCTTTATAGGATTTGGCCACTACCTAACTAACGCAACTGGAGAGAGGATAGTGGTAAATAATATGAGGATCATGAATTCTACAGGCCTTGGATTCGGAGTCCTAGGAGTAAATGGTACAGATAATCAGTTTCAAGTTACTAATTTGTATATTGAGAATGTTTTTGATGACCAAGGAGCATTTCCATTCGTTCCCTTCTCAAACCTAGGCGGTGTCTATATAGGCCCATTAGCCTATAACATGACGTTTATCGGGAGGAATATATGGATTACAGGCAATATAGTTAATACACATATGTTTATCAATAACAGTATCTTCAGTGAAAACATCACAATATCAGATTCATATATTCCCGGCCTGAAGATGATAAATTCAACCGCATCCTTTATAGATACCTATTTCGATGAGAGGAATGCAGAGTTAAACAACTCCATTCTATACGTAACATGGACTTTAGAGGTATATCTGGAATCTAATATAACGAATCTACCTGTAGCAGGCGCATCAATAACTCTATATAACAATAGTATTCTAATGAGCTCGGACTCCACTAACGACAATGGAATAACCAAGCTCTCCCTCTCATATGCTATTAACGATACCATACGTTGGATACCAGGAAGCATATTTGAAATAATAAAGGATGGAGAAAACTACACTGCATATTACATTCTAAATACTACACTACCGAGTTGGTATGGCATATATAATATCACTATACCTATTGAGACGTTTCTAATAAAAGCCTATGGATACTCCAACGATGGTTTGATAGGAATAACAGTCTCAAATGAAGAAGGTGTTTTAATAAGGATATATCCACTTGACCTCCTAAACCCATTCTCACCCAGAAATAGACATTATGACATCAAGGTACTGGAAATAAAATTCTATGGAAGATATATTCAGATAGATATTCTAATGAATTTCGAGACAAGGACTGGTGATAACTGGCTTCCAGCGAAGATCTTCATCGACACCGAGGATAGGATAATCTATATTTTTGGACCAATAGCCGGTGAAGTACACTACTAATATTTCTACCAATCCTTTTTTTAATCATTACCATATGTCAGTCAAATTGGAATTAGGTTCTCAAGATGTATTCAGATAATATAGTTGTTACAATTAACGTTATACTCACTTCAGCTAGGAACATTAGATAGTCGTTTAATAAAGAGGGTACAGCGGGGTCGGATAGGGAAGTGGCTAGGGGAATGACGGGGATAGTAAGTATAAATACCAGCATGGGTATTAGGAAAGCTCTTCCCTCCGAGTACATGACTAATGCAGATGTGAATGATGCAATGGCAGATACATGAAGACCTAAGGCTATGAATACAAATAATACGTTAGTAGATAACATATAAAGCTGTCCAGAGAACACTGCTAGAATCAGTAGGGAAATACCCCCTTGAAACAGTATCAGGATAAAACTGAACACCATCTTAGACAGGAATATTATAGACGGTGGGATTGGTAATAGACGTACACCAAAGATAGTCCTCTTATCCACCTCCCTAACAAAGGTCGTTGTAGCGGTAAAAATCGCTATGAATACTACTATTATCCAGAGGGCCGGGATAACAAACTGGGGAGTAAATGATCTTACAGCCACCTCAGCCACGATTAGGGACGCCGCAGATATAAATCCGATTGACGCAAGAACCTCAAAACCCCGTCTAGCCTCAACCTGAATATCCTTCAATAGAAAATGATATATTTTATCGAGGCTAGGCATATTCAATCAACCCTCCATCCTCCAGTCTATAGATAACTGGCTTTATACCCTTTCCAAGCAGTATATCCAGATCCTCCTTATTCGATATAGTGAAGATTATAGTCTTATTTGTAGATAGTCTCCTGAGGAGACGCGCCACCTCAAGAGTAGCTTGTTCATCGAGGCCGGAGGTAGGCTCATCCATAATGACTAGCTGAGGATCATTTACGAGGGCCCTAACTATATTAGCCCTCTTCTTCCATCCGAATGATAGATGCCCAACTTTAGTATCCCTATATTTCTCTAGGCCTAACAATTCATATGCCTCCCTAGCAGAGGACGAGGACAAAGGGTCTTCTACGCCATACATCCTAGCATAATATCTTAGATTTTCTTCTATCGTCAGCTCCTCATAAAGTATATTTTCATGCATCAATACACCTATGGAAGACTTATAATCACCTTGGCCCCGGTGAATATCTTCACCATATAGGAGGATCTTCCCCTTAGTGGGTCTCACCAAGCCACATAGGATCTTTATAAACGTTGTTTTACCAACGCCATTCCTTCCTAATATAGCGGTTAGGGACGAGTCCCCGACCTCAAGCGACAACCTCCTTAGAACCCATCTACCACGATAACGCTTCCATATATCTATTGCCTGAACCACTATATCCACGTCAAACACCGAGTCACTGATTCTGGGTAGACTTGAACTCTTGTTTAGAAGGACATTTATACAAGACATTAGATGCTTCGATCACATTCCTATCCGGATAATAGACACCTTCTACGGTGACCTGAACATAACTCGTTGCATTATCAAGTTGCAGGACACCTGGATAAATTACTTTAACATAGCTCTTTCCATCCGTTATTGTAAATTCCATAAATCCTCCCGATAACCTTACACTACCCTTCGTGACATTACCGATTACCGAGACTTTCGCGGGCTTATCATACCTGGATAAGTCAGATACCTCGAGATAACTGGATGAGAATAGCGTGATATACCCTAATACTGCAAATGCAATCATGAGGGGAACCGCTATTAAAACAAGCTTCCCCTTACTCCCCTTTACCACTTACATCCACCCCCCTCGAGGAGAGGTAATATACTGTGGCCAACGCACCTATATAGATGAATACTGCTACTAAGACACCCCAATACATTTATCTACACCTCCATCGAAGCCTCTAACCTATCCCTCACCTTCATATAATATAGGTATTGTAGAAGAATATATACCGAGAATGAGACTATCACTCTAATGCCAAGTAAGATATGCGCTTCTGGACCTAATGGTTGTCCAGGTAACTGCGTATGTAGACTCCTAAACGACACTGCCGAGATGTAGCTAATTGGTAATGTAACGAAGGCTGCAATACCATATGTGGCTGAAAAGACCCTCATTCTATCGACATCCGATATAGAGCCTCTTAAGGCGATATATCCTACATATGCCAGGAAGAGGACTAGTGTGGCAGTCTGCCTAGGATCCCAGTTCCAAGGAGCACCCCACACCTCGTTAGCCCATAGCATTCCAGTGGTTATGCTGGCTACGCCGTATACCACGCCGATTACTACAGAAGTCATCGCTAAGAGATCATATCTGACGTCTTCCTTAAGCAGGTATAGTAGTGAAGCTACAAATGAGATTGTAAACGCAACATACATATTCCATGATATGGGTACATGGATATAGAGTATTAAATATGAAGTTGGATCCCCTCCGCTCGGTAGGTAACTCGGGTAGCTACCTGCGAGAACCGAGTAGAGGAGAATTGCTAAATCAAGCCCAAACACTGCATAGATTATTTTGTTCAGATACTGTTTAAAACTAGTCATCTTAATCCCTCCTATGCCTTGGAATCCTTCGTAATATTATCGTCAACACCTCACCAAGAATCATAATAACGGAGGATATCCATAAGAGTTTAACCATGGGAACCTTCTTGTAGCTAATTATAAAATAACTCTGTAAATCAGCTGTGTCTGGAGACCATGCTGCAGATGCATTATAAAATTGCTGTGGCTCTACACCTATGTTCTGGGCGATAAAGGCTATTACATGAACATATATCATTTGAGTAGGACCTGGTTCGGTTTGCTGTATCCTATCATGTATTATCTTAGCATACATATATAGTAGATCAACTCCAGACGTAGGGGTAAATACAAAATAATATTCGTCTAAACCACTATCAATCACCATCGGCTCAGCCACTATCCCCCCGTGCCCCCGGAAGAAGGAGCCGAAGTTAAACCTCACCTTCATCGTAACCTCCTGCGCCGGTGCACCGTCTACAACTCTAAACTTTAGAAAAGCCTCCACCTCCTCAGGCACCGTAGGCAGGTTGGGAACATTGGCCGCTCCAGGAATAGCTATTTCACCAACAGGGCCGATGAAATCGGCTCCTATGTATTGGAGGCTTAAGCCACCGAAGTCAATTGTATCGCCTCTTGTAACCTTATAGTTTCTGAAATAGGCTTGGTTATATGCAAATGGACCGCTTATCACAATCGCAATCAGCATTAGTGGAATTGACAGGTGAAGTATCTTGAGACCGATATCTCTATACTCCTTTTTAAAGAGGGAGTATATTAGGCCTGATGTAGTAGCAATTAAAGCGACTAGTGAAAAAGGAATGAATATCGAGATCAATGCATTAGTAACCGTAGATGAGAGAGGAGACCATAGGCCCCCCATACTAACAGTAAAGACTGTCAAAGCCACCGCACCAATTACGGATGGAGCGATGGAGTATAGGAGGAAACGTTTATTATCGCGAAATAGGAAGTAGGCGGAGCATCCAGGTAGTAAGGCTATAAATATTAGGGTAAACGGTGCACTTAGATAATTATATAGGGATACATCTAGAGCCAATTGGCCTCCTGTGAAGACTGTATACAGGCTTTGTGAAGCCAAGGTAATGAATGATACAAAGTAAATTCCTAGTATTGCTAGGGATGACACTGACAACGTCATTTCATAAAGTGATCTCAGGCTTTTGTAAAAAGCCTCCATAGAGAGTTTACTCATCTCCGAAATAGCATACCCCAAGAATGGAAGACCCATTAATAAGAGTAGAGCCGAGGATATGGATATTCCCCCGAAGCCATGTAGGGGTGAGTATACGCCGCCCCTGGTAATGTATGCCGCGAATGCAACTGAGAAGCCTGTGAGACTCAACAGAGAATCCCTGAACTCTTTATTGAAGTATATCGCGTGGAAGTATGCTGTTAAGGAAAGCCAAGGCATTAATAATGCGGTCTCAACAGGATCCCATGCCCAGTATCCTCCCCAGCCAAGTGTGAAGTAGGACCATATTCCCCCCAGAAT